>DATCSV010000254.1:0-6089 GCA_036568285.1 Flavipsychrobacter sp.
ATTGTGAAGATGGAAAGAAAGACGTTCATCTTGTACAATTATATCGGTTGTGTATTATGGGTAACCAGTATGATACTTGCCGGTTATTTCCTGGGGGAAAATGAGTGGGTAAAACACAATTTTGAAAAGATAGTGATAGGGTTGATCGTAGTAACTACAGCACCTGTTATTTTCAAAATGTTCTTCCATAAGAAGAAGCCGGAAAACACCTGAGTTTTGAACCACGCCCGCCAAATATCCATTTTTAGTATCCCTGTGCTGGTTGCAGCGTTGGGTTATTTCGTTGATATTTACGACCTGCTCCTGTTTGGAATAGTGAGGGTAGAGAGCCTTAAGAGTTTAGGGCTTGACGATGCCGCAATTGCCAGCGAAGGTTTGAAACTGGCACAGTACCAAATGGCCGGTCTGCTGATAGGCGGGATAATCTGGGGAGTAATGGGAGATAAAAAGGGCAGATTGAGCGTGCTCTTCGGCTCTATCGTTTTATATTCCATCGCTAATATTGCCAATGGTTTTGTACAGAATGTAGACCAATATATCTGGGCGCGTTTCATTGCCGGTATCGGGTTGGCCGGCGAGTTGGGTGCCGGCATTACTCTTGTAAGTGAACTTACTCCTAAAAATAAACGGGGGGTAGCCACATCACTTGTAGCAGGCGTGGGGCTCACAGGTGCTGTTTTTGCTTATTTCCTGGCACAGTATTTCGATTGGCGTACCTGTTATTTTATAGGGGGAGGGCTGGGCTTTGTATTGCTGTTGTTGCGTATATCTGTATTCGAGTCGGGTATGTACACCAGCATGCAAGGGGCAAAAGTGGTGAAAGGCAACTTCCTGATGTTCTTCACTAATGCAGAGCGCTTCAAAAAATACATGCTCAGCATTCTTATAGGTTTGCCTACCTGGTATGTTGTTGGGATATTGGTTATGTTTTCGCGGGAGTTTGGCAAAGCCTTTGGTATTTCAGAAGAAATAAATCCGGGTAAAGCGGTGATGTATGCTTACGTAGCTATTTCGATAGGCGACATACTGATAGGGTTGTTGAGCCAGGTAATGAAGAGCAGGAAGAAAGCATTGTATGTTTTTTACGGTCTCACCATGCTGGGCATAGTATTGTATTTCCTGCAGGGGCAGGGTAGTAGCGCAGCCAATATGTATCTCATTTGTGCTCTGTTGGGTTTCGGTACAGGCTTCTGGGCCATTTTTGTCACTATAGGTGCTGAGCAGTTTGGCACTAACCTGCGCGCTACTGCCGCTACTACTATTCCCAATATGGTTCGTGGAGCATTGGTGGGTATAGCCTTTATGTTCGAGAGCCTGCAATTAAGCTTCAGTTATATCAATGCAGGTATCATTACAGGTGTGGTAGTAATGATCATTAGCCTGGTAGCTGTGGCTCTGATACCGGAAACCTTCGGTAAAGACCTGGATTTCTACGAAGAGTAATCAACTCTACGCTACCTGTTCGTACACTTTCAACTCGTTATACACCGTATCTCTCTCCACCGGTATTCTGCCGGCTGATATTATCAGGTCACATAACTCTTCGGTACTCATAGATGGTGCTTGTTCTTCCGAACCAGCCATAGAGTAGATTTTAGTAGTATCGTCGATTGTTCCATCCAGGTCGTTAACGCCAAATGATAAGGTCATCTGTGCAGACTGTCTGCCGAGCATGGGCCAGTATGCTTTCAGGTTGCGGAAATTGTCCATATACAGACGTGATATAGCATACAACCTCATGTCTTCTATCAGGGATACTTCGGCGATATGCGACATATCGTTATCCTGATTCCTGAACTTGAGGGGTATAAAGCAGTTAAATCCGCCCGTCTCATCCTGCAGCTTACGCAGGCGCTCCATATGGTCTATGCGATGTCCGTAGTTTTCAATGTGCCCGTACAGCATGGTAGCGTTGCTGTGCATGCCCAGTTGATGGGCTGTTTTATGTATTTCCAGCCAGCCATCAGCACCTACTTTGTCAGCACATATTTCATTGCGTATCTCTTGTGCAAATATCTCGGCGCCGCCGCCCGGCAACGATTGCAGCCCGGCGTCTTTTAACTTCTGCATTCCCTCTTGTACAGTCAGCTTGGCCTTCCTGAACATATAATCCAGTTCTACAGCTGTAAAACCTTTAATATGCAGGTCGGGGCGCATAGCTTTTATTTTGCTTACTACCTCGCAGAAAAACTCCAGGTTCATTTTGGGGTGTACACCGCCTACAATATGCACTTCTGTTACCGGTTGACCATCGTACTTACGTACCATGTCCAGCATCTGCTCTATACTCAGTTCCCAGCCTTCATCCCTGTTTTTATACAGTCGGGAGTAAGAGCAGAAATGACAGGTGAAAACACAAACGTTGGTTGGCTCTATGTGAAAGTTCCTGTTGAAGTATACCTTGTCGCCGTGCAGTGTCTGCCTTACGTGGTTGGCCAATGCGCCGAGGTAGCCAACTTCGCCTTTCTCAAAAAGCAGAACGCCTTCCTCCGGGGTAAGGCGTTCCTTCGCAATAACTTTTTCTGCAATGTTCTTTAAATCTTTTTCAAGTCCTGCCTGACCTATTATCTCTGCTACACCGTTCTGTGTCATCATTATTGTATAGATACTTTTCTAACTATTGTTCCGTTTTCGAAATGTAGCTGCACCATATACATACCTGCTGCAACCCCTGTAATGTCTATGTCGTACTTATATTGTTGTTGGTCAGTTGCCGTTATTCTTTTTACGACTTGTCCGAAATAGTTTGTCACTACGATATCATCCAGGCGGTCGTACTTATCGTAAAAGTAGATGTTGAATTTGCCTGTTGACGGGTTAGGTCCTATTTCAACTTTGTTGTTGTACTCAACCGCCGATACGTCAGTTGGCCACAAGGTCAACTGAGGATTTTGGGTAAGGCTCCACACCTGCCCGTTCAGTGCTGTTTCTGTCCTCATCCTATCCACCTGCCCTTTAGAAAACATGATAGTACAGTTATCACTGGAGTAATCTAAATAGTTCATATACATTTCACCGCCGGGATGAGGGTCGCTGGGGCAATTTGCCTGAACGCCCAGGGGGCACTGTGTGTTCGACTCTTCCTGGAGTGGTGTGTCTTGTATCCCGTCGTCATCTATACAGCTTTTCTGCCCGGAAGGTGTCGTTTTGCCCCATATATGCCAAAGATTGAAGTAGTGCCCCAGTTCATGCGTCAGCGTACGCCCTTTAGTGGTAGACGGACTGTAAAATACCTCTCCGGGAGCGGTGCGGCGCCCTAATGTCAGGTAGTGCATTACCACGCCGCCAAAATTTGGATTACCATAGCGCTGCTGTGCGTAAACATTATTGTACGCATACCCTAATACTTGCCCTTGCCCGGATCCTCCCGCAGTTATAAGGGTTACCCAGATATTCAGGTACCTGGTATTATCCCATGGCTCGGAACCTATATTTGCCGTCTTGATACTATTATCATGCGCTGAAAAACCGGTAAATGATGGGTCTTTGATTTTATACACGATACCCCATTTAGCTTTGCCCTCCGGGTCGCGTTTAGCCAGCGAAAATTCTATATTAGCCTTGCCTATTAATGATTTGAAAGCTTGTGGAACATTTCCAATGTCTGCATTGGTTGCACTGAAGTCTTCGTTTACAGCCGTTAATTGGCTATTTACCCTTGTGATTACGCCCGAGGTCCCTCCCATCTGATCGATCTGTGCTTGCGATAACACGATATGGAAAACGACCGGGATTACAACCTTGGCATATTCACCAGCCGTACCTTTGGATGCCATTCTTGTCCTCTGCTCTGCCAATATCTTGTTTTCGGCATCATATTGCTGAAAGTATGCTTCCATACTTGCTTTTGCTGCAGGGTCGTTCAGTGTTTCCTGTATCAGTAGTTCGTTCCCGCACACTCTTTCCTGGCCATGTACTGTTGCTGCACCTGCGATTATCATGCCGGCCAACATGCTTAGTGCGAAGATTTTATTCATGAATACCTGTTTATTATAAAATTAGTGGATTCTGATATGTCAGAATGTGACTTTGATTACTTTGAATATATTATTGCTTTTTCGTTCTCTTATTTATTTCATCCCTTATGGGTATCGCTCTTACATAATCTTCCTGTTCTAATACCTGGTGCAGTAGTGTTTTTAGCTCATCAAGGCTCATATCACCTAGCTTTTTTTCCTGGGATGTCGCACTCACAACACCTGCTTCCTGCGTGTCCTTATTTTCCTGTTCTCCCGCTGTTTCTGTGGGGTCCAGGTACAGGCCTGCTGCATCCAGTATATTCTCATACGTAAATATCCGGCATCCGGTTCTCACTGCCAGGGCCAGGGCATCTGATGTGCGTGAATCTATTTCAACTACATCATTGTTGTGACTGCACAACAGCTTTGCAAAAAAGATGCCTTCTTCCAACTTGTATATAATCACTTCCGTCAATTCTATATCGAAAGTAGCCATCATATTGGCAAACAGGTCATGGGTAAGAGGCCTGCTGGGTTGCATACGCTCCAGCGCCACGGCTATGGCCTGGGCTTCGAAACCACCTATGACGATTGGTAAACGTCTCAATCCATTGATTTCACCTAAAACAACCGCGTAAGAATGAGTCTGGGTAATACTGTGCGACAATGCGACTATTTCCAATTCCGTTTTTTTCATTTTTCTATTTCTGCGCTCCTCCGGATTAATCCAGTAAAGATAGTTATTTTTGATTATGTATTGGTGTTAAAATAGTGTTGGCGCTTCGTCCTCTGCAGCCTCGTCATGCTCTTCCATCGACACTTCTTTTAGTGTGTTATCACCAATTTTAGTCCCAACTGTTCGCCAGCCTGTAATATCTATGTGCTCGTGTGCGGCAAATTCTTCCTCTGTCATTTCTGACTTCTTTTTCCCGGTTTTAAGTATGAGTACCGGCTCCTGCTTCGTAGTCACAAATTCCAGGTAATTGCCTTCACCTTCTTTGATGAACAGGTACTTGTTTTTCAGAGTTGTTGCTTCTATATTAAACCTTTTTGCGTAAAAATGCCCGGATTTTTTATCAAAATATACAGCTGTAATAACACGTTCCGGATTAAATAGTTCTATATGAACCACATCGTCGGCTTCGTACCTGTTGGTTAGTTCAAAGTCTGTTAGTTCGTAGCTGCCATCCTTATAGAAGGTGATGATCCTGTCCTCGGGCATGAAGCTGCCCAACAACATGCCGTTCCCATCTTTATTGAGCCTGCCCAGGGTGTCGTCGTACCAGATCTTTTGGCCGGAAAGAGTAGAGCGGCCTTTTTCTTTGAGTTTTACGCTGCGAATGGGGTATTTCGTCACCTGGTTGCCCTGTGCACTACGTCCTTTTATTTCCAGCGTTTCAAAGTAGAAGTCGAATACTTTTATCCTGGCCTTACTGCCCGGCGATAAGGTTATGCTGATCACTTCTGCCTCCCCGTTTGCATTGGCGGTCATGTAGTGTACTTTGCTGTTGGGGTTCCCCTTTGTCAGGTTGTATTCCTTATCACGGGTAACGCCAGTTACATTGAAACGCTTGCCGTAGGATACTCCTGACTTGCCATCCACGTATATCATGTTATAAGTGGCGCGGTCGTCATTTTTATGCCAAATGTCCAGGTGTATGATGTCCTTACCTACAAATGTTTTTTCGGCAACTTTAGTAACCACCATCGTACCGTCTTTTTTGAACACGATGATATTATCCAGATCGGAACAGTCGAATACGAATTCATCCTTTTTCAAGCCGGTACCTATAAAACCCTCCTTACGGTTAACGTATAGTTTTGTATTGGCTATTGCTACGGTTGTAGCCTGTATAGTTTCGAAGGGGCGTATCTCTGTTTTGCGCTCACGGCCTTTGCCGTACTTCTTCATCAAGTTGTCGTAGTAGGCTATTGCATAATCGTTCAGGTGTTCAATGTTATGCTTCACCTCTTCTATACCTGTTTCTACACCTCTGATGTGTTCATCTGCTTTAAAGGAATCAAACTTGGATATCCGTTTAATTTTTATTTCAGTCAGCCGCACTATATCTTCCTGTGTTATTTCCCTGCGAAACTTCTTTTTGTACGGTTTCAGCCCTTTGTCTATTG
>DATCSV010000255.1:0-2178 GCA_036568285.1 Flavipsychrobacter sp.
ATCACGGGATGGATAGTTTCGTTGCTTGGGTTTAAGTTCAGTATCAAAGACATAGTACTGCCTTTTGTAGCTGCGGGTGGTATAGGCATCGTACTCTTCTCCAACGAGAAATTGGTGCAGCTCAGTAAGTTCCTCATGGGCTTCAGCCTGATGTTCCTGGGGATCGATTTTATGCGTACGGGATTCGAAGCATTCGCACAGCAGGTTGATTTCGGTTTCATGCAGTCAACCCATCCTATGCTGTTCCTGCTGGTGGGAGCCTTGTTAGCGGCATCTATCCATTCCAGTTCGGCCTCTATCATGATATTCCTGTCTTCGCTGGCGGCGGGTATTATTACATTGGACCAAGGTCTGTACTTAGTCATCGGTGCCGATCTGGGTACCAGCCTTACAGCTGTATTAGCTACTATAAAGGGTAACCCGATTAAGAAAAAGGTTGGTTGGTCGCAACTGTATTTCAATGTCATTAATGCAATTGTGGCGCTTGTATTCATGAGGTTCTTCCTTTTCCTCATAACAGACATTCTGAGTATCAAAGACCCGCTCATCACGATGGTAGCTTTCCATAGCTCTTTCAACATCGCCACGGTTATCCTGCTGCTGCCGTTTACAAGTGTTTTTACCAAGGCCATAGACAAGATGGTGGGTAATGACAAGCACAGTTTCGCGCCGGCCATTGCCCTTGTAAATCCGGCTGAAAGCCATGCGGCTATAGAAGCGCTGAAGAAAGAGGCGGCGAGCTTTATCAGGAGCGGCATTAGCGTCAATAAAGAGATATTTGACATAGAGGAGAAGGTAGATGATGAAGCTGGGTTTTACTATGATCTGAAAAAGTATGAGGCGGAGATAACCGACTTCTACCTGAAACTGGAACAAGGGCAACTGAGCCAGGAAGAAGCCGAACAGGCCAACAGCCTGGCCACCATAATACGTAATACCACGCTGTCTGTTAAAGACGCTAAGGATATTAAACACAACCTGTCTGAACTGGAACGCTCGGGTAATGATAAGCTATATAACCTGTATATACAGATAGTAGAAGCTCAGCAAGGCTTATACAAAGAAGGTGAAACTGTATTACACAATATACACTATGCACAGCTTGCTGATATTGCCGGTATAGATGCCATAATACACAAGTCTCAACTGGCACACAGCAAGTCGGTATTCCAACTTCACGCCGATGGACAGTATGCAGAAGTAGACTTGCCTACCTTATTCAATATGCTGCGGGGGATTAACAATTCTAACGAGTCGTTGCTGCGGGCGTTGTCCCAGCTTATACAGGTGAAGTAGCTTTCATTTCTTCTTGTCCTTCAGCACCCAGTACAACCCATGTACATTGGCTTCCCATTCAGGTAGTATTATCACCAGTATCATCTCCTCTGCTATCTCCAGTATAGTTACCAAAGATGCTATATAGAATAGTGTCAGCGGCGGTTCGGACAGAAAGAACAAGAGTATCAGGAAACTGCCTTGCAGTACAGCAGCTATTTTAGCCAGGTAGGTATGGAAACTACTGATCTTGCCATAGCGTATTAACGCCATTATGGTCTGTGCTACCAATAGCGCCACCAGTGTGATGATAAGCACCAGTTCCTGCTGAACGAATTCGGGCCTGAGCCTGACCACACCAAATACCGCTACCAGTATGGTCAGGTCGTCGGCAATGGAATCCAGGCGCGCACCCATAATACTGGTTACCTTGTACCACCTGGCCAGGAAGCCATCTATAGCATCAGTAAAGAAACTGATGGCCAGCATCCATTTGAAGATATCCACCTGTTCGGTAAATACAAGGTAGGTAAGGAAGAAGGCAGCTACCAGCCGGTATGCCGTAATGCCATTGATTAAATAGTAGCTGGGTTTTTGCATAATCATAACAATTTTAGAGCCTCCCGCTGCGCAACTTAATGCCCCTTCCTGTGTTGTACAGTCATTAGGTTACTTACAAATTTATAGCTTATGAACATAGAATTTCATATGCCACACGGCAGGGTAGGCGAGAAGGTAGTAAAGACGGTACGCGACAATATCATCAAGCTGTACCGCAACTACAAGAACATATCCAGGGCTGAAGTGTATTTCAAAGAGCAGGGCAGAACGGAAAGGAATAAGTTCTGCGAGATAGACCTGACTATATTCGGCAGCTCACTGTCTGTGCAGCGTAGTGCCACC
>DATCSV010000256.1:0-2668 GCA_036568285.1 Flavipsychrobacter sp.
GGAACAGGGTATTACCCATGGCGTAAAACGAGCCATCGTTAGCCAACATCTGGCTGGTTATTAACAACCCTAAAAATATCAGTAACAATTTTTTCATCTCCTCGCAGCAAAAAATTGTTTCATCAATGCAATACACTCACCGGCCATTACGCCTGTCACCAATTCTGTTTTGGGATGAAAAGGCCAGGTAGCCCCAGTAATCCTTTTATAGCCATTCTTTTCGTCTGCGCCGCCAAATACCACGCGGCCTATCTTGCTCCAATACAAAGCTCCGCAACACATCAGGCAGGGTTCGATGGTGACATATATTGTAGCCTCGGGCAGGTACTTGCTGCCCAGGGCGTTGAAGGCTGCTGTCAGCGCTATCATCTCGGCGTGTGCAGTGCTGTCATTTAGTTGCTCCGTCTGGTTGTACCCGCGCGAAATGATTTTAGTGCCCCAGGTCACTACTGCACCTATCGGTATTTCGCCTGCATCGTAAGCCAGTTGTGCTTGCCGCAGTGCTTCCTTCATAAAGTAATTATCGTCGAACATATCCCGGCCGGTTAATACGGGCTAAGGTAAAACGGATATATCAAATATTGCCCACCACAGTATTGTTATTATGTACCCTAAGCAGTTCGCGGCAGCTTTCGCGCAAGAAATCAACTTCAGAGCGCATATGCTCAAGCAAAACGCCGGCATTGTCGCTGTTGTCGCTAACAAACAGTAAGGATAGTGGAATTTGGTAATAATCTGTAAGCCTTTTTAGCAATGAGAGCGTAAGAGGTTCATATCGCCCATTCTCAATCCGACTGATTACAGCATGGCTGACACCCACTGATTTGCTTACTGAAATTAATTTTTGCTTGGTTGTGTGGCGCTGGTAGTAGAGTTCGCTGCCCAATTGCGAGAGCAATTGCTCTAATGATGGGTATTGTTTCATGATCAATGATTTTCGTTTGGTGTATTATAAATATAGCTTAGACTGAGATAAAATACAATAAAAGTTATATAAAATCTACCGGGGAGGTCTTCGCACTGCGAATTTTTTGCTGTCCGTCAAATAGTTTTACTGTCCGTAACAATTAACCAGGGGAATTAACAGCATACAGGCACGCTGCTCACCAACTTTACCTTGAAAACGTTTTCACCATTTTTCATCCATAAAACAAAATACTATGAAAGTAAGAATCTTAGCACTCGGCCTGCTCCTGGCAACCGCCGGAATAGCGAATGGCCAACTACGGGAGTACATTGGTAACGACCAAAGGAGCGAAGTCATCCTGGACATCAAGGCCCTGGCCGACGGAGGGTCTGTAATGGTAGGTTATTCCAGCCAGTTGCAGGCTAGCGGTGCATACGACTATACGACCAACGACATCATAGCACTACGTGTTGATAATACAGGTGCCATTGTCTGGTACAAACGGATTGGCACGGCTGCTGCGGGTGGTGGTCCTGCTGCTGTTGAAGACAAGTTGCATAGCGTTATTGTAGATAACAACGGTGATTTTATAGCGGTTGGTACAGTAAACTTTGCGCCCTGGTACCTCAATTCAGCAACTCCGGGCTTTGCCGCTATATTCAAATTTGATGCCAACACCGGGGCCTACACTACTAACTTTGTTGTTGAAATTACAGGTGTAGAATACGAGAAAGGATCTGTGTTTACAGATGTGGTACAATTGGACAATGGTGACCTGGTAGCTGTAGGCTCTAACGACGCCCGTCCCGGTTTTTCAGATGGCATGATTACCTGTTTCGACCCCAACACCCTGGCGGTAAACTGGAATAGGATATTGCCCATATGGAATACTGATCAGCTTAATTCAGTAGACCAGCAAAACGACAGGATATTTGTTGCAGGAACATATTACACCTCTAACAAGGGCGAAATGCATATATTAGAAATAGACGCTACCGGCAATACTATTGCGTGGCACAACACATATGAGTGCACTCTTCCTTCAGGTTCAACCACCAACTATCTGATCGACCTGCAAGTAGAGAATGGCGAATTGATGGTACTAAACTGCATTGGTAATAACTGGGTGCCTAACACCGAACTGAAATCAGGAATTATGAGGGTAGATATGAATACCGGTGCTGCAATTTCAATGTATTTGTTTAACAACAATGGATATTCGAAAAGCAATACTACGGCTGTTGATTATACTTCCAACACAGAGGCGTATTATGCCACTAACCCCTCCAATAGCTTTCAGTCGATTGCTATACCTTATACTCCCCTCGATCCGAACTTCAACATATCTGACGCAGAGCTTGCTATTGTGGACCCCACAAACGGCAGCATTACAGATACAAGAAGACTACTGCATGCAGGCCAACAGGCCATTTCCTGTCTCAATATATTGGGCTCCGACATATTCTATGCAGGTGTAAGCCGCAATGACCCGGTGCAACCAGGAGCCCTCAACAACCACGATATATTTTATGTAATAAGCAATGCAGGCCTGCCCAATAGCCTGGGCGATTGCCAGGCGGAAGAAGGTGAAATGGAGAGTGAGCAGATATCAATAATAGAAGGAACTTTGAATATAACGCCTACTCAAACTCACTCAACACCACCTGTAAACCTCTTTGATATTGAGGATGAGATGCAGGTTGTGCTGCTTTGCGAAGAAGAGCCTTGTAACATAGAAGACATGACCTGGTGCGGCAGCCT
>DATCSV010000257.1:0-2003 GCA_036568285.1 Flavipsychrobacter sp.
ACCTTGGTGTTATTCACCACCATCACATCCTTATCGTCAAAATATTCAGATATATCCCTGAAGGTACGGTGCTCTATTTTACCCGTATCTTTGTGTACCACCATCAAACGACTATCCTCCCTGGCCTTCGTCGGATTTTGGGCTATTAAATTAAGAGGAAGTTCAAATTTAAATTGGGATAACTTCATACCAGGCAGAATATTTTATAAAAGTGTGCAAAGTTAGTGAAAAACATACAATTTAGCAATAATAAGGTTGACGACCATGAATACCAAACACTTTTCGGGCTTCTTTACAACAGGTAATTCCATATTTTGTTTCAACTGCCTTACATTTACGCCCTAAATTGAAAATTATATGCAAGTTTGGAACGACTATCTCAGCCAGAACAAAGACAGGTTTATAGACGAACTGCTGGAACTGCTGCGCATACCTTCGATAAGCGCCGACAGCAAATATAAAGGCGATGTGGCACGCTGCGCCGATGCAGTAAAAGAATCGCTGCTGAAGGCCGGATGTGATACGGCTGAAATATGCCCCACCAAGGGCCACCCGATAGTATACGGAGAAAAGATAATAGACCCCGCTCTGCCTACAGTACTGGTATACGGCCACTACGATGTGCAGCCACCCGATCCGCTGGACCTGTGGGAAAGCGGCCCCTTTGAACCAGTTATCAAAAACGGCAATATATACGCCCGTGGTTCTGCTGACGATAAGGGACAGGTTTTTATGCATGTAAAGGCCCTGGAAGTAATGGCAAAAACCAACACGCTGGCCTGCAACGTGAAAATGATGATAGAAGGCGAGGAAGAAGTGGGTTCTGACAACCTGGGCAAGTTCCTAGAGGACAATAAGGAAAAACTGAAGGCGGACATAGTGCTGGTATCTGATACTGCTATGATAAGCCTGGAGCACCCATCGCTGGAGACAGGGCTGCGCGGACTGGCTTATATGGAGGTAGAAGTAACGGGCCCCAACCGCGACCTGCATAGTGGCGTGTATGGCGGTGCGGTAGCCAACCCCATCAATATATTGTGCAAAATGATAGCGTCGCTGCACGACGAGAATAATCACATTACCATACCCGGCTTTTACGATAAAGTGCAGGAATTGAGCCAGGAAGAAAGGGATGCCATCAACAGCCGTCCGTTTGACCTGGAAGAGTATAAAAAAGACCTGGATATAAGCGATGTGCGCGGTGAAAAAGGATATTCTACTGTAGAACGTACCGGTACACGCCCTACCCTGGACGTAAACGGTATATGGGGTGGCTACATTGGCGAGGGCGCCAAAACGGTATTGCCATCTAAAGCATACGCTAAAATATCTATGCGCCTGGTGCCCGACCAGGGTTCTCACGAAATTTCTGAAATATTCACTAACCACTTCAAGTCGATAGCACCTGCTGGTGTAAAGGTGAAAGTAACCCCTCACCACGGTGGTGAGCCGGTAGTGACGCCTACTGACTCCGTAGCCTACAAGGCGGCAGCCAAAGCCATAGAAACGGCTTTTGGTAAAGAGCCGATACCTACGCGCGGCGGTGGCAGTATTCCCATAGTGGCGCTGTTTGAAAAGACACTGGGGCTGAAAACTGTGCTGATGGGTTTTGGGCTGGATAGCGATTCTATCCACTCGCCCAATGAGAAATACGGTGTGGAGAACTACATGAAGGGTATAGAAACTATCCCTTACTTCCACAAGTATTTTGCGGAGATGAGTAAAGGGTAGTAGTACTCCACCCCCTAAAGGGGCTAAAGTATTGGCCGTAAATTGTGGGAAATTGTTAACTCTGTACATGCAGGGTATTACTGTTAGCAATATCGCACCTTTGCAATGAGCTGACATTGAAGTACTTACAACATGTTTGTTAACTTTTGTTAACTGAAACAGTATTTCTCCACGAAAGAATATGAATGCAAAACGCCCGGCTGTGTGCCGGGCGTTTATATTATGTGCTGCTATTATTTCGGTCGTGGTATTTGGTGGTGGGTGGTTCATGG
>DATCSV010000258.1:0-3126 GCA_036568285.1 Flavipsychrobacter sp.
ATACAAGGGAATCCCCGGTGTCACCGGTTAATGCCGCCAATGGTAGCGCCTCGCGTTCTATGTGTTCACCCATATATACTATTCCATCGGTATTGATATCGCACATGGCATCCAAATTATACCGCATTGCCGGTGTAATTACGTATTGTCTTCCAATTTTAAACGTTGCTGACGGGAATGCTGATGAGCCGGCAGGACCGTTATAGGTGTAAGAATAGCCACTAGAGTCTGTTGCCAACGTTAAATCCCACGTAGCGTTCGCTTTTGGAGATACGTCCGGCAGGGTGTTGAGTTTTATCCTGTTGAAAGTGTCGGGAATCTGACACTGGGCATCAGTGGGGGCATTAGAATAATTGAGCGTGATTTGCGCTTGCGCGTAAAACGGTAATGTGTAAACGGCGAGCATTAGTAATGTTTTTTTCATATTTTAAAGTTTTCAACAATGTTACAGGTTGCTTTTTACAGGTAATAAACTCCTGGGGTGAACAGCAGATGTTTGTAGGTGGGTGTTTTTTTTACTGTTGCGGCAACATCTACTTTTACTTCGGATTGTAAATACTGATGTTCAGATTCTTAATGATATTGCGAAGCGGGCTAATTATACTGATAGCCCTACTGATAGTCATACCGCGTGCCGTACACGCACAAACTTCAAAGATCTATATTGCTAAGTTGAAAAGCTGTACCACAGCGGAGGACAGCGCTGATAATTATGCATGGGCTGCCATGTGTGCAGCCGCAGAGTACGAAAAAGAAAACGGGATGGTGTATGCCAGGAAAGCTGAACAACTGGCAAAAAAACTAAAAGACCCTACGCGGATGGCGGCTGTGTATTTTGCACTGTCTAACCTGTACCTGGGTATAGACGAGTCGGATTCTGCAAGAATTTATGGATTGAAATCCGTTGAACAATATGACCTGGCAGGTACTAAAGGGACGTACTATACTTATGCACTAAACAATATAGCAGCCTATTACTTAAATACCGGCGATGCAAAAACGGCTCTGAAATATGCACATATGCAATTGGAAGCAGCTTCAGAATTGAAAGACACCTTGAGTACCTCCAATTCGTACACTATGCTCACTGCGATATATGAACTACTGGGCAACCTGGATGAAAGTATCCGGTATGCTGAAAAAGCGCTGGATTTGAATGAAAGGATAGGCAATGTATTTAACAGGGCTATAGTGTTATCGAACCTGGGCTTGTTGTATAACAGTGCCGGCCGCTACGAGGAGGCGCTGAGATATGTACACCAATCCATCTACTACGCTACAGAGATGGACAATACCCCCCGACAACAAACAATAGGGTATATGTTAGCGGGGGAAAGCCACAGCCATTTAAAGAATTATGATTCGGCGCTGTACTACCTGGCCAGGGCACAGAACATGATAGAGCATATAGACGCCCCGCAGGACAGGGTAAAGCTGCTGAATATATATGCCGCTACATTCAAAGCGCTGGGCAGGTACCGTGAGGGTGTACAAAGCCTGCAAAAGGCAATAGTAATAGCCCGTGAAAAGAAACTTGCGAAAATGCACAGCTTGTCGGCAAAAGCACTGGCTGAACTATCTGAGTTGGAGCAGGATTACCCAACAGCATACAACGCACTGAAAGAGCACAAGGCAATAGAGGATAGCCTGAGCGGTGCGGAGGTACAGAAAACAATTGCCGAGCTGAAAGAAAAATATGAATCGGAGAAAAAGGATGAACGTATAGCACAGCAAAAACAGAACAATCAATGGCTGATAGGTGGGTTGCTGATTGCAGCATTGCTGGCAGGGTTGATATTGATTCAATACCTGAGGCAGCGGACCGCCAATGCCACTATACAGAAACAGAGCGATAAACTGACACTGCTGATGAAGGAACTGCACCATCGTGTAAAGAATAACCTGCAAATCATATCGAGCCTGCTGAGCCTGCAATCGTTCAGGATAAAGGATGAAAAGGCATCGAGAGCGGTGCGTGAGGGACAGCAACGCATCGAAGCCATGAGCCTGATACACCAAAGGCTATACACGCGGGATAATATAACGGAGATAAACATCAGAGAATACATAAGTGACCTTGTGGACAGCCTGCAAAGCGCATATGGGTTCAGCAAAGACAGGATTAACATCCGGATGGATATAGCCGACGAACTGATGAACGTAGACCAGGCCATACCACTAAGCCTGATAGTGAACGAGCTGGTCACTAATGCGTTTAAGTACGCTTATGAAGATAATAACGCACCTGAACTGACTATTACTCTGGAGAGAAAGAACGGTAATATTGTGCTACAGGTAGCCGACAACGGTAAAGGTGTAAATATTGAGGAATGGAAAGATAAGGATGGCTCGTTCGGCAAAGAATTGATACAGACATTTGTAGAACAACTAAACGGATACCTGGATATAGTGGTTGACAAAGGCAGTCAATTTACTTTGTCGATACCATATACGGCATAAACAATGGAAACATTTAAGATACAGATAGTAGAAGATGAACTGCTGGTGGCAAGAGACCTCGCAGAAAGGCTGAAACAGTCGGGGTACCAGGTGGTACACATCAGTGATAATATGGATGAAGCGGTTACCGCTTTTAAAAAATACATGCCCGACCTGGTATTACTGGATATAACCATCAGTGGTAAAAAAACGGGTATAGATATAGCTCATGCTATTACTGAAATACAGCCGACGCCTTTTATTTATATTACTGCACATGCCGATGCCCTGACGGTGAACAAAGCTAAGAATACATTTCCTGCGGCGTATGTTATCAAGCCCTTTACTACTAATTCGCTATTGGTATCGATAGAACTCGCCCTGCATAATTTTGCATATCAGTATAATGATACCGGTGAAGACCATGTAGCCGGAGACAGTAACATTTACCTGAAACAAAACCATGTGTTTATCAAAGACGGGTATAAGTTCATTAAGATATTATTGAATGATATACTCTACCTGAACGCAGAGGATAATTATGTGAAAATAGTTACTGAAGAAAAGTCATACCTCGTGCGCAATACACTGACCAAAATAACGGATATCCTACAACGGAATTTCTTTGTACGCATACACCGCTCCTGGTGTATTAATACCAATCATATTGACTCGTTTACTGAAAAT
>DATCSV010000259.1:0-2685 GCA_036568285.1 Flavipsychrobacter sp.
GGTATGCTAATATTCCCGGTCTGAAAGTGATATCCGTATCTAATCCATATGACGCAAAAGGCTTGTTGAAATCAGCTATACGTGATGAAAACCCGGTAGTGTTTATGGAGAGCGAAGTGATGTATGGTGATGAAGGGGAAGTGCCGGAAGAAGAATACCTGATACCTATTGGCAAAGCCGATATCAAGCGTGCCGGCAGCGATGTTACCATAGTATCTTTCAACAAGATGATGAAGGTGGCCCTGGGTGCTGCAGAAGAGCTGGCTAAAGACGGCATCGAAGCAGAAGTAATAGACCTGCGCACTATCCGCCCGCTCGATTGGGCGACAATTATAGAATCAGTAAAAAAGACGAACCGCCTGGTAATAGTGGAAGAGCAGTGGCCATTCGGCAGCGTTTCTTCTGAGATAGCCTACCGTGTGCAGAAGGATGCGTTCGACTACCTTGATGCTCCGGTAAAACGAATTACAGCGGCAGACACAAATATGCACTACGCGGGCAACCTGGTAGCTGCAGCATTGCCTAGTATCGAGCGCACTGTCAAGCTGGTAAAGGATGTAATGTATATTAAGAAGTAGGGCAGCGGTTAGTGGTCTCCGGCTTTTTCATCTGCAAATAGCCAACCGTTGATTGTGTGTTCCCCGGTCTTCAGGTCGTGGTAGTACATCACCGACCGGTCATCAGATATTTCAATACCTGTTATGCTCAGGGTATGAGTAGCCCCGTTGTTGATGTTGAGGTTCATGCGTTCAAAACCTTCGCCCCCGTGTTCGTGAAACGACCGTATACCTTCGCCGGTTATTATCTCCTGGGATAGTCGCCATTCGTCAAACCATTTACGCCTGCGTGCCATCATCGACTCATCGAACAGGGTAGCGGATGACCACATATGGGGCATGTCTGCCGGCAGCGACGTTACAAATTTTTCATACTCATCCCAGCGCATCTCCCACAGGGTGCCGTTTTGCTTCAGCCAGGCTATCAGTGTAAAAGGCTCTACATCTGTAAGGTCTGTCTCATTGAACTTTTTTACAGGATTGTCGGAGTCGAATATCTCCAGGAAGATAACACCCCTGCTGTTGCTATAGCTGTCTTTGCGTATGTGTGGGGCATATGCGCCCTGCACCATAGCCATAGCATTTCCATTATTGTGTATGCCCACCCAGGTGCCCCCGGTCTGGGCATTCTGCGGGCAGAGTATCTTGCCCGAGGAAAAGTTCTTAACCGATGGTGCCAGCGCATCATGGTTTGCAGGACGGTCATCATGGTTGACCGTGATGAATATCTTATCCTTATATGGTAAATATGTTATTGTAGACATGTATTAATACCGTGCAATAATCATTCAATGAAAGCATTCGTTTAGGCTATATAGCCTTTCATCTAGGGAACTATGTAAATCTCAGGTACGGTGATTTTGTTGCTTTCCACGCCATTTTTGCCTTTCAGGTATATCTCATACGTTACGGTGTCGCCGTTTGGTCTGTCAGGGCATAGTACGAAGAAGTTTGCCGCCGGCAACCTTAGTGTTATGTTTCCGCTCACATTTGCTTCACCTTCCGGAAGGTTTTGCTCTACTTCATCCGGAAACAAGATGGGCGGTTGGTTGCCAACGACGCAATCTCTTTTGTCAATAATATGAACCTGGGTATAGGCAGAATCGCCTAAAGTCCCTACAGCAGCGGCCGCAATTGTGTATCTCAAATTGATTAATAAAGTATCTTTGGTGTCGCCATTTACAACGGTATTGTGAGAAAGTCCTGCAAATGCTATTTCAGGCTTTTCCTTCGCCTTCTCTGCTTTTTTACAGGCAGCGAAAGCAGTTAAAATAATTATGAACAGTAGCGTATATTTTTTCATACCTATCAAAGTTAACAAAAGTGGGATATTTTTTTCATCAGGAACCTGTTAATTATCTTAATAGTATAAACGGGGGAAATTTCGATAGTATTGCCCTGGAGTTGTTCCGCCATCAATATGCCCACAACATTGTCTACCGGGACTTCACTGACGCGCTTAATATTTCGCCTGGCGATGTACAGGATATCACTGCTATCCCGTTTTTACCTGTTAGCTTCTTCAAAACCCACGATGTAATAATAGGGGATATTCCTCCTGCGGCAACTGTATTCAGGAGCAGTACCACCACCTCTGAAGTGCCTGCCCGACATATAGTTAAAGACATAGGCCTGTATGACGCCAATTTGTTTACGGGTTTCCGTCAATTTTACGGGGAGTCGTCGGAATATGTTTTCCTGGCATTGCTGCCCTCTTACCTGCAGCGGGAGGGCGCCTCGCTGGTGTATATGGTGCAGCGGCTTATGGATAGCAGCGGTAGAGAAATGAACGGTTTCTACCTGGATGAGCACGAGCAATTGTACAATGCATTAAATAAGCTGGAGGCCGCCGGGCAGAAGTATATATTGGTTGGGGTTACTTTCGGCTTGCTCGATTTTGCAGAGCGCTATTCTATGGCGTTGCACAACGGGATAGTAATGGAAACCGGCGGTATGAAAGGCCGGCGCAGGGAGATGACCCGGGTAGAGGTGCATGATATCCTCAAAAACAGGTTGGGTGTTTCCCATGTACATTCCGAATACGGAATGACAGAGTTACTATCCCAGGCTTATGCTGAACGGGATGGCCTTTTTTATCCATCGCCAACTTTGAAGGTGTTGGTGCGCG
>DATCSV010000260.1:0-2253 GCA_036568285.1 Flavipsychrobacter sp.
CGCTGGCTGAACTGGGGAAAAAGAACATCGTACAACTGGATGACGAGAAAAAGGCCGCTATGGTGAGCAACCTGATGGTAGTGCTGTGCGGTGAGAAAAACGCTCAGCCGGTATTGAATACGGGAACACTTTATCAATAAACAAATGATGTAGGTTTTGAGTGCGAAGAAAAGTTTTGTTTTAAGGATAGACGAGGAAACGTATAAGGCCCTGGAGAAGTGGGCGGCAGACGAATTCCGCAGTGTGAACGGACAGATAGAGTGGCTGATAGATAAGGCCATGAAAGATGCCGGACGCAAAAAGAATTCGCCTGCCCCACCCCCTAAGCCCAAGGGATGATTATTGCGTGTTTTTGTTTTCATGTGACAGGTGGTTTAATTTGGGGTTTGTTCATGAAGGGTTGATAAGTAGGGCTGTAAAAAAGTAACAAGCCGTAACTAAGTAACTAAATCAAAATCAGCCACAGCCTCTTCGTGGCCGTTCACAATGACCGATACCCTGTGCCTGCCGGGATAATAAACACGGGTAGTAATTGGTTTGAAGCTTTGTTTGCGGGTTATGTTAGTACTCGTGCCGGGTTTGTATTCTTTTTCGCTGATCTTAAAGACCTTTTTGGAGTGTGAACCATTTGCTCTTAGATAGTGCATGGCATATTCCAGCCGTATAGTTTTCGGTTGTTTCCCAGTATTATGTATCGAGAATGAAAATACCAGGTCTTTGCCCATTTTCACCTTAGGCGTTTCAACAGCCAGGTGTTGCAATTTTACACCACTCTCTTTTTTAAAGCCAAACAGAGCCATCACTTCTTTATTACCAGCCTTCAACAGCGTACGCGCGGCATGTTTTACTATCCAGTCGGTATGTTTGTCTTTACCCAGCCACGACTTGAATATCTTGATTGCCAGTTCCGGGCTGTCTTTTGATATATCGTTCAGGTTGTTGGCAACACTTTTACGCACCCATACGTCTTCATCGGCTTTCAGATTCTCGAGTATGGGTAATATGGGTGCAGGGTCTTTTTTGTAGGCGGGCAATGCAATGGCCCAAGGCAGGCGCGGGCGACAGCCTTCGCTGGATAGGCGGCGTACCTTCGGGTCTTTATGTTTGCTCCATGCCAGCATTTGTTTCATCATCTTAGCATCGTACTTAATGATGAAGGGCCTGACTGCAAACTCGCAACTCATGAATTGAGTGATATATTCCATAGCCTGTACAGATTCTTTGTAGTGCTCCAGCCCATACACTTCAATATATTCGGGCAAGGCCATGTAGCCGAAGCTGACTTCTTTTATGCCCTGTGTCCGCAGGTGCTCTATGGTTTTCAATATTACTTTTACCGCCACAGGAAAGTCTTTGGGCAGCAGCGCATGCAACACCAGTACTATATGGCGTGTACGCTGCTTCAGTTCTTTGTGTTGCCAGTCTTTATCAAATACATTCTTTTCAAAAACCTTCTTATCGAAGCCCGGCATAGCGTATGCTAGTGCTCCGGCCAGTTCTTTGATAAATCCCGGTTTAAAAAAAACGTCTTTGAACAGTTTGCTCTCTTCTGTCATCGCTTTATAATTGACTCGCCAAATATACAGCATATCAACCTGCGAGTGCGCGCTAAAAGACCGGTGACCGACACAGCCAAGGCTGCTGTATTCGTATATTTGCAACAGAGCGCCTTTACAATTGTTAACCTCGTTGCATGAAGTATTTATCCATCTTCTTTTCCCTGCTGCTACCAACAGTAGCCTGTTGCCAGGATATATCCGGTAAGTGGGTAGGGAATTACGGTAAAAGTTTACTCAGCACGGATGTCAATAAGCTGGAGGTAAATATTGAATTGTACAATGATTCGCTCGTCAAAGGAACATCTCACCTTCAATATGGAAAAGACCATTACGAGTACTATGTTATTAATGGTGTCTACAGAAAACAGGATTCGACCATATACTTCTCTGAAGACAAAGAGATAGAAGTAGATGTGGGTATGCTAACCACTACCGTCATGGGTAACTATACCCTTAAATTGAAAGTGTATGACGCAACCATGCGTTTTGAGGGCAAGTGGCGGGAAAACGGCGATGGCCTGCTGGCTATGATGGCTACTAAAGTATGGCTTGAGAAAGTAAAATGGAGAGATACCCTTGTAACCCCGGCAGCGGAAAAAGCAGACGAGCCCATACAACCCAAAACAGCAGGCGGCAACGTGTCGACCCACAAAAAGGACGAACGGGAAACTGTTATACAGAAAGAGATAGAGAT
>DATCSV010000261.1:0-3597 GCA_036568285.1 Flavipsychrobacter sp.
GAAGCTATACTGAAAGAAGGATATGGCCGCAGCCCACGATGGACGCATAGCGACGAGGTGAGCTATAGCAATGAGCCTTAGTGAATTCAGCTATTGTGTACCTATGGGTTTCTGCGACTTTCTTGAATACCCGGCAGGCAATGCACAATTCTGCATTTCCTGTAGAGTAAATAGTGGTGGCAGCAAAAACTCCGCCCTGCGTTGGTCAACATATTCAATATCACGTATTGGCTTTATATGCCTTATCCCATCTTTATAATCGTTGTAGTCGCCATACTCACCGTAAATAGAGGGATTGCCTTTGTAGTGTTCTAACTTGTCTAAAATAAAAGGTCCGTACGTATTAGGTATCTGCCCATTAAGTGTGGCTTCCTTCAGGTATGAAACAAGCGTATCCCTGTTTAGTTCGCCGGCCCAATGTGCAATAATGTGCCTGAAGTTCCATAAAAACGACAAGCCGATATCAGAGATACCCGGGAAACGCCCGATATCTTTCATCAGGCTACTCATAGCTGCTACGTTCATACTATCGCATTGCCGTTGTACGAAATCGGCATAGGCTTTCTTAGTCGAATCACCCTGTATCATCCATATATTGCGCACCCGCTGGTCTGTATAATAAATTTCAAGGCAGCGGTTGAGCACCGGCATATTCAGGTTGCCCGCGTACCTGCTGTTCAGTTTGTCAAACTTCCGGATGACGCGTTGATACCTTGCATTAGAATCGAGCTTGTATTTCTTAAAGCTATAGCTTATCTGCCCCCGTTCGCCATACTGCTGCAACTCAACAGACCTTTCCAGGTATTTCATAGCATTAACTGTGTCCCCTAATTGCATGTATGCGTGTGCTACAGTAGCCTCAATACCGTACAGGTAAATGGAGTCGCGGAATGGAATGCTCCGGCCGATATGTACTATTGAATCGTATTTCTTCTCGTACCGTAGTCGGCTGATTGTCTGTGCATATGCAATCCTTTTCAACAGTTCTTCACTCTGCGCAAATGAAACAACCGGAAACAGAAGCAAAAAAACCAGGTGTCTACAGGTCATATTTAAGTATTATTCAATTCACCATCATGTTATCTATCAGCCGTACATCGCCGATCTTTGCGGCTATAAGTGCTATCATACGACGGTTCATGTCATAATCATCAAGAGGCGTAAGGCCGTATGCATCGGCCAGCTCCACATACCCCGGTTCAAAACCTTTATCCCTGAGTATGTCCATACATTCCTTCTGTACCACGGCAAAGGGTTGTGTGCCTGCTTTAGCCTGTATAGATACCAGGCATTGGTATATCACGCTGGCAACTGCCCGCTGCGGGTCCGTCAGCCGACGGTTGCGCGAGCTCATGGCCAGCCCGTCCTGCTCGCGTACGGTGGGGCATATCTCTATCTGCAATCCACTCAGCGAAGGTATCTGTGCTGCCAGGTTTTTGATGACCATGCATTGCTGGTAATCCTTTTGGCCTATATACAACACATCCGGATGCACTATCTGCAACAGGCGGGCCACCACCTGCCCTACTCCCCTGAAATGCCCAGGACGATGCTCACCTTCCATTATGGTATCCATATAGCCGAAATCGTAAACGGGGGTATCATGGCCGGTCGGATACACTTCGTCAACCGAAGGAAGGAACAATACATCGCAACCGGCCTCTATCAGCAGTTGTTTATCCTCGTCAATACTCACGGGATAATTGTCGAAATCCGCCTTATCGTTGAACTGGGTGGGGTTGATAAAGATACTGGCAACCGTAAAATCACCCTTTTTGCGCGATGCCTCGAGCAGCGAAACATGCCCGCTGTGCAGTGCACCCATAGTGGGTATGAAGCCTATCTTAGCACCTTTCTGCCTGATACTCAACAAATAAGCCTCTATGTCTGCCGCCTTTTTAAATATAACCATTATGCCTTATATACCTATTTAACAACGCAAAATAAGGGTTGTAAATTAATATTTTCGTAATTTTGCAATCACTTTCATTAATACCTTTCTTTAAATTAACTAATACTAAGCATGTCGGACGACAAAAAGCGTGTCTTGATTATTGCCAACGAGTTATCACCGTATGTGGAATTTACCGATTTCGCTCAAATACTCAACAGCCTGGCAGTAAAGACATTTGACAGCGGTATAGAGGTGCGTGTAATCATGCCCCGATTCGGAACCATTAATGAACGCCGCCACCGCCTGCACGAAGTAGTACGCCTGTCAGGTATCAACATTATCATAGACAAAGATGACTACCCGCTCATCATCAAAGTAGCATCGCTGCCCAATGCAAGGCTGCAGGTCTACTTCATGGACAACGAAGACTATTTCAAACGTAAAGCGGTATTCACAGACGATAAAGACAACTTCTTTGAAGATAATGCAGAACGAATGATATTCTTCTGCAAAAGCGCACTGGAGACAGTTAAGAAATTTGGCTGGCCTCCTGACATCATTCACTGCCATGGCTGGATGACGTCGCTGGCACCTTTATACCTGAAAACGGTATATAAGAAAGAACCGGTTTTCAACTACTCAAAAGTGGTGTACACGGCACAAAACGACCAGTTTGGTGACAACCTGGGCGAAAGCTTCCTGAAGAAAGCCACCATCAGTGCCGACCTGAAGGAAAAAGACCTGGAACCATACAAAGCAGGTACCAATACAGCCCTTACGCTGGGTGCATCAAAGTATGCTGATGTGGTTATCCACGGCGAAGCCAAACCCGCAAAAAATATAGCTGACGAAGTAAAACCCAGCAGGTATAAAAAAGTGGTGAAGTATGACGATAGCTGGAAGGAAGATGCAAGCCCTCTGTTAGATTTATACAAAAGCTTAACAGAGTCTTAGTATTAGTTTTATCACATTCGCAGAAAAGAAATCCATTTGAAACCACGTTTTTCATCCATAGGCAGCATATTATTATTGGCAGCGAGCCTGGCTGCAGCCAGCAGTTGCAATGAAGACTCTATCATAAAAGCGAGTGTAGCGCCGGGTAATAATGTATTAGGTACGGTAAGTGTACCCGATACATTTACCATCCATACCGAAAATACGTTCGCGGAAAAGCTAAAAACCAGCGAAAGGATATCCGGCATACCTATAGTGCATGCTTTAGGCACCGTGGTCGACCCATTTTTCGGCACAACAAACGCAGGTATCTATTTCCAGGTGCTACCCAGCACAGGTGGCTTTCGCTTTGTGGCAGAGGGTGTAGACTATACAATTGATTCAGCTGTACTGATATTGCCTTATTATGGCTTTGCCTGGGGCAACAGGACCGATCCTAAACCCCAGAAGTTCAGGGCCTATAGGATCGATGAGGCTATGGGTAATACAACTGACTATTACAGTAATCAGCATCTGAAAGTGCGTAACACCCCACTGGGCGAGGTAACACTGGATATGAAAAGCGTGTTGAACGACACCCCATCGGCGGCTGGAGAGAAAACCGGCTTCAGACATATCAGGATACCTCTGAACCAGGATTACATAGACGATGTAAAAGGCCAGATAGGTGGCGCGACATTTGAGAATGACGGGAATTTTTTGAGTTATTTCAATGGGTTTTACGTAGCGCCCGACAGCAGCTACAATAT
>DATCSV010000262.1:0-7209 GCA_036568285.1 Flavipsychrobacter sp.
TATCAGGATAGACATAATAGACAATGCCCGCATTGATAATGATGTTATATCGCTCTACATCGATGAGCAACTGGAGATACACAGGCAAACCATATCAAAAGTGCCGCTCAGCTTTTACATCTCATTAAGCGCAGAAAACCCGCTGCACACAATAAAGCTCGTGGCAGAAAGCTATGGCTCTATGCCGCCATGTACTGCACATATGAGGGTAATTACCTGCAAATCTATATATACCTTCGACCTGCGCAGCACCTACCAGATGAATGCAGCGGTAGAGTTCTACCTGAAGGGAAGCCGGAATGACTAATCCACTAGCTCAGTAATGACATTGCCGATGCAGCCGTTGGGCATTTGGATACGCAACAGCGCAGCCAGCGTGGGAGCTATATCAGTCATATGTACCGTGCGGTGTGTTTGACCCTTTTTTATTCCGGCACCGTACCACAGCAAAGGTATATGCGTATCGTATGGATTCCATGAGCCGTGGGTAGTACCTGTCTTTCCGTGCCCGCTATACCAGCCGGGTTTCATTACCACCTGGATGCTACCGCTACGCTCCCTGTTATAGCCGTTTACTATCATGGTTTTTATAGGCTCCGGCACCACTGCGTCATCCATATCTTCTACATCGGCCACAAAAGCAACGCCCTCCTGTTGATACAACCAGTCAATTACAAGTTTTTTCACGGTTTCATTATCCACATTAGCCATCATCTTTGTGTTGAAGTATACCTGGTAGTTGTAGAGAGCTGCTACCAGTGAATCTTTTCCTGTCTTTTCTTTAAGATATTCATTCAGCCTGCCAGTAGCCTCTGCCTGAGTTTCGCTGCCCGCCGGTATTTTCATACGCCGCATATACCCGGCATTGTGTGCGGCGCCATGGTCGGCTGTCAGGAACACGGTATACGACCCCTTGCCTACCTGTTTATCCAGGTAGGCGAAAAACGCACCCAACTCCTTATCGAACCTCAGGTACATATCTTCCATTTCCATCGCATCGGGACCATAGTTATGTCCTGCATAGTCGGGAGTGGAAAAAGTGAGGCAAAGGAAATCTGTAATGTTGTCCGTACCCAGTTGCGCACCTTTTATACAGGCCCGCGCTGCTTTGAATGTAATGGTGTTTCCCGCAGGCATATAACGGATACCGTAGTAGCCCCTGTTCTTGTACACCGGTGTTTTGTGCGGAAAAACAGGCGCTGCTTCCCCGGGGAACCTTCCCTCCCACTCTGCATCATCAGTTGTGCTGTTGGTATACGTACCTCCTGGATACAGCAAGCCCCAACTGCTGTTCATAAATGTATCTGCCCACCGCCTGCTATTGAACCTTTCCATCCAGCCCGGCAATTGTTGCATATAATGGCTGCTGGTGATAAAATTACCGGTACTATCATCGAACCAAAATGCACCATCGGCGCTATGCCCTGCCGGTAAGATACTACCCCTGTCCTTAATGCCTATCCCGTATACTTTCGCTTTTTGCTGCGTGGCTATTTTCAATTCGTCTGTAATAGTTGTTGTGTACATATTAGCAGGGCTCATCAGCCCGGCCTTCCTGCTGCCTCCCACTGTCTGTACAGTTCTGTCCTCTGCACAATACACAAATTGCCCTGTTTTACTGTCCATCCAGTCGTTGGCGGCAATGCCATGGACAGCAGGCACTGTGCCCGTATAAATAGTAGCATGCCCCGGCCCGGTGAACGATGGCAGGTAGTTGATCATTGTATTCTGGCAGTTGAACCCGTCACTCATCATCCGTTTCAGGCCAGTTTCACCGTATCTTTCGTAAAATTTATACAAAAAATCCCACCTCATCTGGTCAACCACGATGCCTACCACCAATTTTGGACGTGAGATCTCCCCTTGCGCTTGTGCGGACAATACTGTCACATGCAACAAAACACATATATATAACAATAATTTTTTCATATTTATGAGGTTTCTACCGGCAAAAATGGTGATTAGAGGCTATATATACCACTATGAACCAACAATATTTTCATTAATTTTGCCCCCAATCTAGAAGCCATAGTATTTATTAAATAACAGAAAGACATAAATGGATTTATTTGCCAAGTTTGAGAACAAGCTGGGACCGATAGGTGACCATGCTGACAAAGTGCCGGGATATTTTTCTTTCCCAAAGCTGGAAGGTGAGATTGGTAACCACATGAAGTTTAGAGGGAAAGACGTGATCGTGTGGAGCCTGAATAACTATTTGGGCCTGGCCAACCACCCCGAAGTGAGAAAAGCTGATGCTGAGGGAGCACGGGATTACGGATTGGCTATGCCTATGGGCGCCCGTATGATGAGCGGTAATTCCGAGCTTCACGAAGAGTTTGAAAAGCAACTGGCAGAGTTTGTGGGCAAAGAAGATGCCATGCTGCTGAACTATGGCTACCAGGGGATGGTGTCTGCAATTGACATTCTGGTAGGCCGCCACGATGTAATCGTATATGACGCGGAGTCTCATGCCTGTATTTTAGACGGTGTGCGCCTTCATGCCGGTAAGCGCTTTGTCTTCAAACATAATGACGTTGCCGACTGCGAAAAGCAATTGGCACGTGCGAAGGTGCTAGCTGACCAGTTTGGCGGAGGCATCCTGGTAATAACTGAGGGAGTGTTCGGTATGTCGGGCAACCAGGGCAAGGTAGCTGACATTATCAAATTGAAGGAAAAATACGAGTTCCGCCTGTTTGTTGATGATGCCCATGGCTTTGGTACTATTGGGGCAAAAGGTGCAGGTGTGGGTGAAGAGCAAAACTGTACTGAAGGCATAGACATCTACTTCTCAACGTTCGCGAAATCGATGGCGAGCATAGGTGGTTTCATAGCCGGCGACACCAAGATTCTGAAATACATGCGTTACAATATGCGCTCACAGATCTTCGCTAAAACTATGCCTTTGCCATTGGTAGTAGGCAATATGAAAAGACTGGAGATGATACGCAACCACCCGGAATTGAAAGAGAAACTGTGGCATAACGTACGCCGTCTGCAAAATGGCCTGAAAGAAAGAGGGTTTGATATAGGCAAGACCAACACGCCTGTAACGCCTGTTTTTTTGCACGGCGACCTCAGCCTGTATGAAACAACTCAACTGATATACGACCTGCGCGAGAATTATCACATTTTCTGCTCAGTAGTATTGTACCCGATAGTACCAAAAGGCCAGATAATGCTGCGCCTGATACCTACTGCAGTACATACGGATGAGGATATTGACCTGACGCTGAAAGCCTTTACAGACGTACGGGCGAAACTGGAAGCGAAAGCATATCCCCAGGAGTTGCCGCCTCAATTGATGATAAAAGAGGCTGCCCAGGTAACAGCATAAGAAAAGAACAAACTGATAACAATAACACAGGCTGCCGCAAGGTAGCCTGTGTTATAAACGGTCGTTTTGTATCAATGCTTGGAACAACCATATTACGAGCATCACCAGCAGGTTGATAATCAGCAGACTGAGAGGAAACAGCGTGAAAACGCCGGGAAAATTAACTTTGTCTGCAAAATAATCTGCTGCCAAACCAGCTATGGTGAGTATCGCCAGTATAATCGCCACCTTACCTAAATTAATTAACACCTTGCCCATAACAGCAACTAAGATAATGAAAAGAATGCATGCTGATTATCAAAGTTTACGCTTAGTTTTGAGCGTTATGAAACAAGGAAAAATGCTTATCCTCGCGCTGTTTGCATTAGTGTCCTGCAAACCCGAGGTGTACACTCCGAAGCCACGTGGGTACTTTCATATAGAGTTGCCAAAAGAGCGGGTATACCAGAAATTTGACAGTACGGGGTTCCCTTACAGCTTTGAGCATCCCGTGTACAGCAGGATTGTTACGAACCCGAAATTCTTCGGTGACAAACCGGAAAATCCATATTGGATAAATATTGATTTCCCAACAATAGGTGGCCGTATATACCTTAGCTACAAAAGCATAACGGACAAAAAGTCTATAGGCCAATTAAATGAGGACTTCTACCAAATGACCTATACCGCACACGATAAAAAAGCGGATTATATCCAGGACCTGTATTTTAACGACCCCGGAAGGCAACTGTATACCGGCCTGTTTAATGTGGCCGGCGATGCCGCTTCTCCCTACCAGTTTTACGCAACAGACTCTAACCGGCACTATATCAGAGGTTCATTATATTTTGAAACAACTCCCAATGCTGATTCGCTACAGCCGCTTAATGATTTCCTGAAAGAGGACATAGTACACCTGCTGGAAACATTGGAGTGGAATTAATCCTTTACACCAGGGGCATCCGCACATAAAAAGTGGTGCCTTCGTTCTGCACGCTGTCAAACCATATTTTTCCACTGTGTGCATCCGTTATCTGCCGGGAAATAGACAGCCCCAACCCAAAAGGTTGCTCGCCGGATGTACCAAAACGCTTGGCATCAGAAAACAGGTCAAAAACTTTGTCCTTCATTGTATCCGGTATACCGATTCCTTTATCCTTTACTTCCAGCGTAAAAGTTTGATCATCGCTGTGTAATGAAACATTTATTTCGCTATTCTGCGGGCTGAACTTGATGGCGTTTGTCACAAGGTTGCTCAATACCCTTGCAATCTTTTCGGCGTTAACACTCGCGGTGATGTGATTCTCCGGTGCAACAAAGTTGAGTTTTTGGCCTTTTTCAGCAGCCTTAAACCCAAGAAGGTGTAATTGATCCTTCACCAGGTTAGTAATGTCTACAGGTGATTTTTCAAGACGTTCAGTATTCAGTGTGGCAATCTCTAGCAAGTCCTTTGTAAGGCCAAGTGCATTTTCATTAGATATCTTCAGTAACGCAAGGTATTCCTTTTGTTCGGCAGTAAGATTAGCAGAGTCACTCAACAAGATATCAGCCAGGGCAAGTGACGAATTAATAGGACTACGCATATCATGCGATACTGCCTTCAGTATCCTGTCCTTTTCTTCTGCAATTTTCTCCAGCTCGCTCAGTGCATCTGTCAGTTGGGCTTTCTGACGATTCATGCTTTCATTTACTTCGGTTAATTCATTTACATGCCTTCTTGATTTTCGCCAATTATTTACAACGGTCCCCGTTGTCAACACGCCGAAAAATGACAGCCCGATAACGATAGCCAGGTATAGCTTGCGTTTATTGGCACTCTCTTTCAGAATGGTTATCTCATTTTGATTATCTAAATTCTGCACATAGCCATCAATATTGGCCATCGAAAATGTATTCCTGAACGCCAGTACAGAGTCCTGGTGCTGCTTGAATTGTACATAATAAGTATATGCATTCCTGTAGTCTCCTGTTAATGATGCATATTCAGACATAGACTTGTACCACCTGGCTTTGACGGACAAATCCGGCAAGGTATCCCCTATCTTCGCTACTCTTTGCAATAGTTGTTTTGCCTCCGGCAGCCTGCCTGTAGACAGGTACATATTTGCCAGTTTCAGCCGGGTGTATTGAGCGTCTATGGGTTCATTACCATTCACCTCGCAAACAGATATGCTTTCCTTCATCAGCTCTTCCGCTGTATCCACGTTACCAAGCCTTGCGTATACGCCACCCATATTCCCTTTTATTACGGCGGCGGCGATATTCAGCAGCGCATGCGTTGTAACCGGATTTGAACTCTTCAGGTGGTTAACCTCTTTAAGAGCATTATGGTAATAAACAACCGCACTATCGAAATTCCCGAGACGTTCATAACTCAACCCGATATTATTGAGCAACTGCTGTGTGCGGTAGTGCTGCATAAAACGCGTGGCACAAGCTTTATTATACTGGAGGGCTTTTTGGAAATAAGGTATTGCATCCTTGTAATGTTCGTTGCGGAACACTATGATTCCCATTCTAAGGTTGTAATAGGTTATTGAACATTTATCATCTATTTTTTTGCTTAAGGAGAGAGCTTTATAATAGTATTCATACGCTGTATTAATATCGCCCAGTATGTAACTCATGTCGGCCTTGTCATAATACGCAGTTGTATAGTTGTATATAGAGAAATGCCTTTTATCATTGTTCTCCAACAGGCTGATAGCACTATCTACATATATTTGCGCTCTTGCCTTGCGCCCGGACCGGGAATTATGATCAAAATACAGGTATAAAATATTAAATTTGTCCCGGAGGCTTTTGTTGTAATATACACCACGTAAGCTATCAAGGTATTTCACACCCGCACCATAGCCTTGCTCGATCCGGATATAGTGCAAACGGATGTCGGCCGAATCCACATATGCAAATGTCCGAGGTTCAGCATATTCATTTTTAGCGGAACAACCGGACAACATGACAACTGATACAAACGCAACAAGGCATAATACCATACCAAATGACAAGGATAAAATAATTGAACCCGGGTGATCTCTGAACAATTTCAGCTGCATTCTATATGTATTATATGAGTAATCGGGGCGCTAAAATATAATATTACCTTTAATATCGCACTATGGTAATATTGTTTCAATAACAGCAGGCATTATCGGCTATGCTGCACAATTTATCTTGTATTCTACTATCAGATAATCAGCAAGGTTTATTATCTTTGCCACCTTTCCGGAACGGCCTCGTAGTTCAATGGATAGAATAGAAGTTTCCTAAACTTTAGATACAGGTTCGATTCCTGTCGAGGCTACTAAGACACCGAAGCGACTGACTATAAGCAGCTTCGGTGTTTTTTATTCTATTTTCCATAAACAAATCAACGGAAAAACACTATATCTGCTCAATCAGCCCCCCTACTTTATAACACCTTCTTCAGTTGCTCATAATCAACTTTTGTACGGTGCCTTTTATCCAATGGAATCTTCCACACATATTTTATAGCCGCACCGGGCAGTTGGATAAAATCCATGGCTTTTTGAAGAATATCTTCATCTTTTTTTGTCACTGATTCAACGACCATCAGGGGTTTACCATTATGCATTATCAATGCAGCACGCGTGGCGCCCTCCATATTCAACTTCAGTTCTTCAAGCCTTGCGTAACGGCTATGTTCTGAAACAATGCCTTTTAGAATATCCATCTGGTTCAGCAGCCAGAATATGAATGTCCCGACTTCAACCAGGGAATCAAATTTCCAAAGCGGTGTCCTCTGAACACCCTCTCTAGTACATACCGAAGTAACGCCAGCTACAACCTGGTAGCCTTAGCCCCCCGGTTGTAGCTGGCAACCAACGCCCCCTCCGTTGTAGCCAGTGGGATGTAGTAATCATCCTGCCGTT
>DATCSV010000263.1:0-9725 GCA_036568285.1 Flavipsychrobacter sp.
GGGCGTATCATTAGGACAAAAACTATTGGGTAAGAGCAGCACAGCGTTGGCTTTAGTTGCGGCAGTCGTATACTTTATGACAAAGAATGCAAGAGACAAAGTAAATGCAATACGTGTGGTGCCTGATGTGTTAATATGCTATTAATATTGAACTAATTGGGAGGCATGTTGTTAGCAATACAAAAAGGATGTATATATGAAAAAGACAGCTTTAGCAATGCTGACAGCATTGGTTTGTACCCAGGTGTCAGCGCAGCAACTATCAGCGGACATTTTACTCGATATGGCAGGATGTATAACTTATGACTGTATATCAGACAGGGCAACCGCCACGGGATATAAAATCGAACTCAACAAAGAAAACGAAGGATACAAGACCTATGTGTTTCGAAGCGAGAACCTATACAAGAACCAAAGCAATCCTGCCGTTGCCAAGCCAAACAGGCTGCAGTTGACCCTGATAAAGCAAGATTACAGTATCACGCTTAATTATATAACAGGAAGCCAAAAGGAACGTGACTTGTTGCTTGCAGATTTCAAGAAAGAAGGGTTCAGCTACGTACGGTCAACGGAAGACAAAATGAGTGTGTCTGATAATGTTGCGATAGAGTATAAAAGCCCGCAGTACCCCAAAGTGACGCTGATGGTGGCCAACCACCATAGGGAAAAAGACCAGAACGCGGAAAAAATAGACCGTGGCTTTGACAGCCAGCAAGATCAGGGTGAAACATATGATGAATACAGCTTTGAGCTGCAATGGCTGTTCGTTCCACCACCCAGCGAGCGACATGACGAGAACAAATAGTAGAAATTATAGCTTATTTAATAAACGCAAATATACTTTGTGAGATACCGCCGATGAGCGGTATCATTTTTTCTCTGCCATTGATGGCATGCATAGCACCGATAAACCATAACGCAAAGAGCGCGGCCACTACTATAATATACACCACAAAAGAAACGGCCAGGAAGTACAACAAGGCATTAATTATAAATGTTACCAGGTGCAGGAACAAGGATTGCCTCAGGTGTATCTGCACCAGCCTGTTGCCAGGGTGGTAGCTATATAGCCAGAAGTAAGCAATGAGCCAGCCCATGATTGTGATATAACACACAAAGGCCGCTGTGTTGGGGTGCTCAGGACTTCCCAGGTATGTCTGTTGTTTATTCATGCAATTACTATGTACAGCTAACAACCGCTTCCATGGTTTGTTGAATGCCTTTTGCCACCGGGCACATTATAGAAAAAGCACCCACAGGTGCACTTCTCTAATCAGGATAATCTATCGGTAGCTACTCTGTAGTCCGGGTCTTCTAATATGTTGATGTCGATTATTTGCTCTGCATTCTTCAGCAGTCTTCTGCAATCGGCGCTCAGGTGGCGCAGGTGCAGTTTTTTGCCTGCTGCACGGTAGCGTTCCGTCAGCCTGTTCAGTGCTTCTATTCCTGACATATCTGCCACTCGGCTTTCGGCAAAATCTATGATTACCTCTTGTGGGTCATTGTGCACGTCAAACTTGTCGTTAAAGGCTGTAACCGAGCCAAAGAATAATGGCCCGAATATTTCGTAGTGCTTTACTCCTGCGTCGTCTGTGTATTTGCGTGCGCGTATCCGCTTAGCGTTTTCCCAGGCAAATACAAGGGCGGCAATGACAACGCCGATCAACACTGCCAATGCCAGGTTATGTAGCAGTACGGTTACCAGTGCAACGATGGCTATTATCAAAACATCATGCGGCGGCATTTTGCCGATGCTACGCAGGCTGGCCCATTCAAACGTGCCTATGGATACCATGATCATTACCCCGGTGAGTGCCGCCATTGGCAATTGCTCAATCAGCCCTGCACCAAACATAATGAATACCAGTAGCATCACAGCAGCCACTATACCAGATAGCCTTGCACGCGCACCGGATGATATATTTATCAGACTTTGGCCGATCATGGCGCAGCCACCCATGCCGAAGAAAAAACCGGAAGTGATATTTGCAGCACCCTGTGCTACACATTCTTTGTTGCCGCGCCCTCTTGTCCCTGTTATTTCATCTATCAGGTTTAGTGTCAACAAGCTTTCTATCAGGCCTACACCTGCCACTATCAATGCGTAAGGAAATATTACCTGCAGGGTTTCAAAGCTGAACGGTACTGCCGGTATATGGAACGGAGGGAAACCGCCGTGTATAGAAGCTATATCGCCAACAGTCTTGGTTTCGATGCCAGTGCTGATAACTATTACAGAAACCACAATGATAGCAGTGAGGGAAGACGGCACTGCTTTAGTGAGTTTAGGCAGTCCCCATATTATCAACATGGTCAGGAATACCAGGCCCAGCATCAACCAAAGAGCGCTGCCTTGCAGCCATTGCAAATTGCCGCTTGCATCAGGTGCTTTAAACTGTACCAGCTGAGCCATGAATATGACTATGGCCAGGCCGTTGACAAAGCCGTACATAACAGACTGGGGAACTAACCGTATAAACTTGCCCAATTTAAGCATGCCGGCTGTTATCTGTATGATACCGGCCAGTATCACAGTGGCAAAAACGTATTCTTGCCCGTGTGTTACTACCAATGCCACCAGTACCACCGCCACAGCACCGGTAGCCCCGGATATCATGCCTGGCCTGCCGCCCAGTATAGATGTAACCAGCCCCATAACGAAGGCCGCATACAAGCCAATAAGTGGTGAAAGGCCGGCTATGAGAGAAAATGCCACAGCCTCAGGTATAAGCGCCAGTGCTACAGTAAGCCCGGACAGTATTTCGGTTTTGTAGTCGACCTTTTGTTTAAAGTCGAATAGCTTGAAAAACGGTTTCATTAAATAGTACGAATTAAATATTACAGTTGATATATAAGGAGATATGCCTGCCTTGAGGCGGCATGTGGACAAAGTCTGTTGACCAAAACTAAGGTGGAGTAACTGCTGAACTGAAACAAGTAGATGCCATAGAGGATTCAAAGATATATCAAAAAAAATGTATGCCCAAATGTCACGGGAACGTCCGGGTGCAATAGTAGCCGGTCATATAATTGTAAATACACACCGTTTCTGTAAAGCTATTGTCAGAAGAAGGCTAAAAAATAATAACATAAATACAATGAATCGTTTTTTTAAGTCTATTTGGTGAAAACTACATAGACTATATGAAACAAGTATTACTAACAATGATGATGGCGGGCGTCACGCTTTCTCACGCCGCACCACTAAACAAAAAAAAGGCTTATGTGCATGAGGAACATAAGCTGGCTCACGAAATAGCCTGGCAGAAGCAAAATGCCAGAATGGCTGCCAAAGGTACGGCTACTATGAGGCGGCTGGTAGCTACAACGTATACGGCCAACGGTGTATTGATAGACACCAATGCACATATTTATTCGGGTGGCCGTGGTTCAACCCATACCGTGTTTCCTGAATCTTATTATGATCGCTATTCAATGACAGGTACCGAACCTAAAGCAATTTTGTGCGATACTTCTATAGGGTGGTCCGACAATGGGGGCTTACTGTGGGATGGCACGTCAGTATATACATATGACGCTGCAAACAATACCACAAAACATTATTATTCATCGCCCTACTTTATGTTGCAGCACGAGGGGGTATATAACAGCAGCAATAAACTTGTGCAGGTAACAACATCAGACACCTTTGGCGGTACAGCTTTACTGGCCAAAACAAGGATGTACATTATCTATGATGGCAATGGCAGACGGATACAAGATAGTACTGTGATGATTGCAACCGGCACACAAACCGGCAGACGAGTATATTACTACGATACTGCGGGTAATATGGAGAAGTTTGAATCTTATTCTTTGCAAGGAGGTTCCACATTACAATTGTTTTACAGGACTATATACAGGTATGATAACCTGGGAAGGGTGTTGACAGAAAGCAACGCTTATGATCCAGGCAATGGTTTGACCAACAACCGATATGACAGCTTTGCGTATATAGGTAATGCCATGCATCCCGTGCATCATCGCACTGCGACATGGGACGCTAACTTGCAAGCCTGGGACGATTATGAAATACTGGAATACACATTAAATGCTCAACAAGAACCAGATACCTACATTATATACAGGCATATCAACCAGTGGGATACAATAGAACGTGATGTTTATTATTACGATACGCATGGACTGATAGTGAAGAGCAATGGTTTCCTGTATATGGGTAATGGCCAGTATAGCAGCATCCCGTACGACCAGAATGTGTTGTATTACGAAGAATACGACCCTGCAACGGTAACTGCCATCGGGGCTGGTAGCAGACAGTTCGTAATAGCGCCCAATCCGGCACACAGCAGCATCAGCTTCAAAGTAGCGCCGGGTTTTACATCGATGCAGGTAATGAATACAATGGGACAGATTGTAGTACGAGAGGAAGGTTTATACAGCGGAAGCAAAACAATAGATTTAAGTGAACTGCCTGCAGGCAATTATGTGATAACCTTGCACAATCCGGTGGACAATGCAATGGTGCATGCAAAGTTTGTAAAACAATAAAAAATGATTAGTTGAGAATGCGCCTGGGCAGCAATGCCGGGCGCATTTTTTACTGTTCAGCGTTTTCTTCCAGGGGGCGGTTAATGGCTATCTTCACGCGTTGTATCCGCATCTTATCCAGATTCAGTACGGTGAAATCGTAATTCTGATAGCTAACGGTCTCGTTCACTGCCGGAAATTTACCGGACAGTTCCAGTACCAGTCCTGCTATTGAATCGCTTTCTTCGCGCACATCTTCAAAGGTGTCGGATGGTATGCTGATTATGCGGCAAACGTCATTGATCAGTGTTTTGCCTTCGAAGATATAGTTGTTGTCATCTATCTTTTTGTATTGGTGCTCATCATCGTCAAATTCGTCTTTAATATCGCCGATGATTTCTTCCATGATGTCCTCCAATGTAACTATACCCGAGGTTCCGCCGAATTCATCTACCACTATCGCGAAGTGCATGCGCTTCTGTTGAAATTCTTTCAGCAGGTCCTCAATCATCTTCCCCTCATGCACAAAGTAAGCAGGCCTGATAAGTTGGTGCCAATCGAAGTCCGGCTCGTCCATATGGGGCAGGAAATCCTTGGTATGTATAATGCCGGCAATTTTATCGAGACTTTCTTTATACACAGGCATGCGGGAATAGCCAAGGTCTATGGCTATTTTTTGCACTTCATTGAAAGTGCTTTCGTAAGGTATGCTGCCTACATCCATACGTGTTCGCATTATTTGGGTCACATTAATGTTGCTGAACTTCAGTATACCCTTGAATATATTCACTTCTTGTTTGGTAGCAGTATGTCCTACGGTCAGTTCTATGGCATGTTCAAAATCCTTGCCGCTTATCGCAGCGCCGGGTTTGCTGGAGATGCGTCGCTCTATATAATTAGTAGATGACACCAGCAACCTGCTGACCGGCCTGAATAGACCGGACAATATGTGAAGCACCGGCGCGGCAAATAGCGCCATGCGCATATTGTTCTGGGTAGCGTATACTTTGGGTAGTACCTCGCCAAAAAGTACTAACAGAAATGTGACAATTACAGCATTTACGATGAACAGGCTGGCACTGTCCAGGCCGGGCAGTAGTTTGTCCATCAACAGCTTCATGGTTATTACTATAGATATATTAATGAAATTGTTGCCGATGACTATGGTGGCCAACAGCATCTTGGGGTGGTCAAGCAGGCGGATGGTTTGCCTGGCAGATCCTGTTTCTTTGGTTTTCAGGTAGGTAATATCCTTGGCGCTCAAAGAAAAGTATGCTGTTTCTGAACCGGACGTGATAGCGGTCATTAGCAGCTGTATTAGTATAATAATAATGAGTATAGTGACTGTAGAAGCGGAAAACGCCTCGTTAGATGCCACTAATAGTAAAGAATTCAGGTTCGGATCAGCGTCAGCAGGACTTCCCAAGTAGAATTACAGTTTGGTTCTATTCAAAAATAAAGAAAGGGACAGAATTAACACAAACTCTTTCCCTTTCTTAGATTATTTTCTTTGTCAGAATGGCAGATTGTCTTTATCGCCCTCTCCTGGCGTGTAGCCCAGGTCTTGCTCGTTAAAGCTATCGGAGGTACTCTGCGGGGCTTCTGTTGCGGGGTCATCACCGTTGCCATCCCTGCGTTTATCCAGCATCACCAGGTTGTCGCCCACTATTTCGGTACTGAACCTGCGGTTTTTGTCTTTGTCTTCCCAGCTACGTGTGCGCAGGCGGCCCTCTATATATACCAGGCTGCCTTTGTGCAGGTATTTCTGTGCCAGTTCGGCCAGGCCTCGCCACAAAACTACAGTATGCCATTCGGTCTGCGACACCAGGTTGCCTGTCTTGTCTTTAAATGTTTCTGTAGTCGCCAGCGGAAATTTGGCTACAGCTATGTTCCCTTCCAAATATTGCAGGTCAGGGTCTTTACCTAAATTGCCTATCAAAGTCACTTTGTTAACGCCTCTCATTGCATCTTAATTTATTGCCATTTATCAAATGTTATAGTCCCATATTAATAAAAGTATACATTTTTTTCAAAAAATGAAATAACCGTTTTGGGAAAAGCATATTTGTCCAGCTGCCCTGCAGGAACCCAGTATCCATCCGCCCGTAATACACCGGTAGGTGTTGCTACTTCACAGGTGTAAAAATGGGTTTCTATCAGCCTATGCGTCAGTCTCTGTGAAAGTTTACCCGCATATTTCAACGCCGGGGGCTTTAGCCCGAAGGGTTTCAACTGCTGGTGTTGCACCAACTCATCTGTACTCAATGCACGTTCGTCTTCAACCAGGTAAGGTTCGTGCAGGTTCTGCCATATATCATTGCCGGTGCGCTTATGTATCCATAATTTTTGGTCGTTTATGAACAGTATGTAATGAAAGAACCTTGTGCGTATGGTGAGTTTCTTGTTCTTTACCGGCAGATCGCTGATTAGCCCCTGCTCATAAGCAAAGCATTTCCTTTGTAGGGGACAGTTACCACAGTCAGGTGAGGCTGGTTTGCAAACCGTTGCTCCCAGGTCCATGATGGCCTGGTTGTAGCCCGCACTGTTTGTTTTATCCAGCAGTTGATTAGCCAGTTCCGTAAACTCCTTTTTGCCCTGTGTGCTGTCTATAGGTGTATCTATGCCAAAATAGCGGGATAATACCCTGTATACATTGCCGTCTACTACTGCATGTGGTAGTCCATAGGCGAAGGATGCAATTGCTGCGGCAGTATATGGGCCGATACCTTTTAATGACAGTATGGCTTCGTAACTATCAGGGAATTTGCCCCTCAACCCTGTAACGATATACCGAGCTGTTGCCAGCATGTTCCTGCACCTGTTGTAATAGCCCAATCCTTGCCATAGCCTGAAGACTTCCTCGTCGCCCGCGGCAGACAAGTCTGTAACAGTGGGATAGGCTTCTGTGAACTTTAAATAGTAGGGTAGGCCCTGTTGCGCCCTGGTTTGCTGTAATATTATTTCAGATAGCCATATCTTATAAGGGTCTTTTTCTTCTTTCCAGGGCAGGCTCCGGTCGTTGTGCGTAGCATGCCAGTGCATCAGTTGGCGGGTAAAGTATTGTTGCTGAGCCTTATTCATTTTACAGTAAGTGCAATATACACAGGATGTGCTACAGGCCGTATTTTTTCTCTGAAAAGTCGGGGGTATCCATTACTTTTGAGCCTTGAAATAATACCCATGCAATTAGAAGAATTAAAAAAGCTGGCTTCGCAGGTGCGTCGCGATATAGTACGTATGGTACACGCGGTACAAAGCGGGCACCCCGGCGGTTCGCTGGGATGTACAGAATATATGGTGGCATTGTACAACCATGTGATGGAATACAACAGTGCGTCATTTGATATGGACGGGAAAAACGAAGATGTCTTCTTCCTGTCCAATGGCCATATATCACCCGTGTTTTACAGTGTGCTGTCACGTGCGGGATATTTCCCTACAGAGGAGTTGAGTACTTTCCGCAAGATAGATTCGAGGTTGCAGGGTCACCCAACCACGCACGAGGGGCTGCCCGGTGTGCGCATCGCCAGTGGCTCGCTGGGGCAGGGTATGAGTGTAGCCTGTGGTGCCGCATTGGCTAAAAAGCTGAATGGCGACAAGCACCTGGTTTACTCATTGCATGGCGATGGTGAATTGCAGGAGGGACAAAACTGGGAGGCCATTATGTTTGCCGCTCATCACAAAATAGACAACCTTATAGCTACAGTAGACTGGAACGGGCAGCAGATAGACGGCCCTACAGATTCAGTAATGGGCCTGGGTGACCTGAGGCCTAAGTTTGAAGCCTTTGGCTGGCATGTCATCAACCTGGATAAAGGTAATGATATGGCTGCCGTAGTAAGCACGCTGGAAGCTGCGAAGGCCGAAACAGGTAAAGGTAAGCCGATAGTGATATTGATGAAGACAGGCATGGGTCATGGCGTCGACTTTATGGAAGGCAGCCACGAATGGCATGGCATTGCGCCCAACGACGAGCAACTTGAAAAAGCCCTGGGGCAGCTGGAAGAAACACTGGGTGATTATTAATGAAACTATACATGATATTTTGGAATTGGGCAACTCTATAGAGTTGCCCTTTTTTTGGCATATAAGTTGCTGAAGATTTGTATTTTACTGTACTAAAACCAAAACCTTCTTATGACAAAACAATTATTTGCCGCACTTACACTCATTCTGTTTTCCGGGCTGTTATTTACATCATGTAAAAAGGAGAAGCCTGATCTTTTGCCCACTACTACTGAGTACTTGGCGGGCAAGTGGCGGGTTACACATTTTGCCTATGATGAAAACAGGAACAAAATACTGGACGAACAGGAAAAAGAGTCTGCCGGTTATGAAGACGAACTTTCCATCATCTTTAACACAAATGGTACCGGGTATACCAGTTGGTACACCTATTACGATTCAAGTGTAGAAACCGAGGATTTTACCTGGAAACTGGAAAATGGTGAAGAGAATATCCGCATGATATTTGACTATGAGTATGGTACCGACACCACTGATATGAAAATATACGAACTGAATACAGATAATTGCATCCTGGAGAGTAATGAAAGCTACGGATACGGTCCGGGTTATACGGAGTGGGTAATCATGCAGAAGCAAAGACAATAGTTAATTCTAAAGGAATGATAAAATCCCGGCTGTTATTGCTGGGATTTATCTTTTAAGTATTTGTTAGCATATGATTTGCAATATTCGGGCAACCAAAAAAATATATGTATGAAAATTTTTACAACCGCCCTGGTTATTGCATGTTCATTTCCCGCCTTAATGTTTAGCTCTTGTCGCAAAGAGAAGGTTGATATTATACCATCTGCTGCCGAATATCTTGTAGGGAAGTGGTATCACTCGCATATCATTTATGATGCTAATGATGACAATGTGTTTGACTCTACTGAGATATCGCCAGTTGGGGATTCTATTACATATATCTTAAATGAAGACGGGACAGGTTATCTTAGTTTTACTCCAATTGCCTCAAATCATATTTACAACGAACAATCGTTCAAATGGATTCTTTCTAATTATGATAAAGAATTGGAGATAAGGTTTGAAGATGAACATTATTACTACTATTCCAGACACACAAGAATAATAAAGTTAAACGGTACAGACTGCATTCTACAAATTGACAGCATTCCCAATGGCAACGTCTATGCCCAACAAATGATATTGAAAAAGATATAGAAAACATTGCGCCAAAGGAATGTAGCTATATAATATAAAAAAAA
>DATCSV010000264.1:0-6920 GCA_036568285.1 Flavipsychrobacter sp.
ATACCCCAGATAATACTGGTAGCCACGAAAAAAAAGCTGTACGACACGCCTGACAACGACAGGAAAATACACCTGAGGGTAATTCCGAATCTTGGCGGTATAGGCATTTTCTTCGGCTTTATTACCACAGCCTCCTTATTCATTTCCCCGGTGGCTTTCGAAAAGTGGAACTATATAATTGCGTCTTCCCTGCTCTTATTCCTGGTAGGCATAGCTGACGACCTGATTTCGCTGAGCCCACCCAAAAAGTTCCTTACACAGTTTGTGGCTGCCTTCATTGTTGTGTGCCTGGCAGATATACGGCTGAAATCACTGCATGGCGTGTTGGGTGTATACGGAGAACTTCCCTATTGGTGGAGCGTTATCTTCAGCATAATAGGCATAATATTCGTTACAAATGCCTACAACCTGATAGATGGCATAGACGGCCTTGCTGGGTCAATAGCAGTACTATCCACACTAATGCTCGGCATAACCCTTGCAGGGTTCGGGCATCCGGGCGCGGCTTGTCTTTCCTTCTGTTTATTAGGCGGCATCGTAGGTTTTCTCAAATACAATATTTCTCCTGCCAAAATATTTATGGGCGATACGGGCTCTTTGCTAATAGGCTTCATAGTATCTCTGTTGTGTATTATGTCCGTCAACGCATTCAATGTATATAAGCCTTATTCTGCCGTTATACATTCTCAGGCTGGGGCGTTAATAATTGGCTTATCATTCCTGTTCGTACCTGTTTTTGACACCTTCAGGGTATTTACCACCAGGCTGATGAAAGGGGTATCACCTTTTAAAGCTGACAGAACACACCTGCATCACTACCTGTTGGATATGGGCTTTACTCATAGCGAAGCCGTTACCGTGCTGGTAATAGCCAACATACTTATTATTACCGTATCCCTGGTGACGCAGGACTTCAACCCTAACCTTGCCATTTTTTGTATACTGGCTATGTCGCTGGGCCTCTTTGGGGTATTGTATTTTATGCGTAAAGCCAGGCTGGCTAAATTTCCAAAGTCGGGAGGAAAGGATGGTAATTCAAAGTCAAACTTGCAGCAGCTACCCGTTCGCAACTTTGATAAAGCAGCCCCGGATCAATAAATTGCACATCTCCTATTGGTGCTCTACCATGTACGAGCCACTATGATAACGGTACAGGTACAGGTGTTTGTTTTCGTAATATTGGAGCTTATCGTCAGCACCCTTTACCGGCTTCACTTCATAACGCGTAAAGGGGGCGCCACCATTGTCCCATAGCTGATGATTGAAGATATTGCCGTACTTCTTCAGCAGATAAGCATACCAAAACATGGTTTCATAACCACGATATACCATATTATCTGGCTGAGCACCATACTTCCGCTTATACGCGTTCACCACTGCCATGCCCGATGCTGTAGTGGGGTCAAAGTAGAATGGCGAGGTGAAATAAATCACTGTGTTAGGAAATGCTTCCGGCCTTTTCAAAGCAGGCATATTGTCCCAGGAGGGCATACCCCACACTTCAAAATCATACTCAGGAAACCATTCGTACAGCTTCCTGATAATGCTTTCAGCATATTTATCACTGATTATCGGCATCAGTGCCACGTTCTTTCTTCCCTTAACCAGGTATGGCTGGATCTGCTCTTTTGACGGCATTTCGTCGCTGGGAACCTTGTTGTACTCCAGCACGCCGTTGGTAATGAAGCTGGCCAGCGCTGTATTATCCACCTGTACATTGGTGCGATAAAACAGTAACGGCTTCACATTGCCATTTTTTCTTACAATAGATTCTTCAACAGTTTGACAGTGTGTTTCCAGCGTGGGTTGCAACATGATAAAGTAGGGATTCTGCTCTACCCCCTGGTTTGACGGTGATAATGCTGACACGAAATTAATGTCGTTCTTCTTTGCATAATTGGCTACAAGTGCAAAATCACCCGATGATATGTTGCCTATTATCAGGTCAGAGCCCTTGAAAGCGTCAGTATTTACCAGTGTAGCCGTCGACTCCAGTTCATCTGCTACATCATATACAAATATGTCAAACTCATAGCCAAGCTTTTTCAGGGTATCAGCAGCTATTACAATGCCTTCATAAAATTTCAGGGAAGGAATTACTTTGTCAGGCAATTTGCCTTTAGCTGCTACTTTTCCATCCTGCACCAGTTCAGGAAGATAAAATGAAGCCAACAAGTCTATACGATACCTGTTTTTCATCTCTGATTCCGGGTAGTCAAAATCCTTCTTGGGAGGTTTGGGCCTTGGGGCGGGTGCCGGTTTACGTATTACATCGCGGTGTTGCTGTTCCGCTCTTTCCTTCCTTTGCTCTTCCAATCTTTTCAGGCGCCGCCTTTCCCTACGGCTTTGGGCATCCGCATCATTAACAAAGCAGGCCAACAGCATAGCGCTGAAAAGTATAACCCAGGTGGTTCTTTTCATAAGGCTTTGAATAACAACTACTCCCATTCTATTGTTGCAGGGGGCTTCGAACTAATGTCGTACACCACCCTGTTGATACCTTTTACCTTGTTGATGATGTCGTTCGACACCTTCGCCATAAAGTCATAAGGCAGGTGCGCCCAATCGGCGGTCATACCGTCTACTGAAGTAACTGCCCTTAGTGCGACAGTGAACTCATAAGTACGTTCGTCACCCATTACCCCTACACTTTGTACAGGCAACAGGATAGCTCCTGCCTGCCATATTTCGTTGTACAGGCCATAGTCACGCATCAGTTGTATATAAATGGCATCTGCTTCCTGCAGCATCGTGGCTTTTTCTTCTGTCACCTCGCCTAAGATGCGAATACCTAATCCCGGACCGGGAAAAGGATGGCGTTGCAGGAACACATCATCAATACCCAGCTCCTTACCTATCCGGCGCACTTCGTCTTTAAATAGAAGGCGAAGCGGCTCTACCAGGTCCATATGCATCTTTTCAGGCAGTCCACCTACATTGTGGTGTGACTTAATGGTCACAGAGGGTCCGTTTACAGATACGGATTCTATTACATCAGGGTAGATAGTACCTTGTCCCAGGAATTTCACATCCTGTATCTCCGTTGCTTCATCATGAAACACGTCAATAAATAAGCCTCCGATTATTTTGCGCTTGCGCTCGGGGTCGGTAACACCGGCCAAGGCATCGTAAAATCGTTTACGGGCATCTATTCCTTTGGTATTCAGTCCGAGGTGTTTATAACCCTCCAGTACCTGTTCAAATTCTCCCTTGCGCAACAAGCCGTTATCAACAAATATGCAGTATAGGTTGTCGCCAATGGCTTTATGTATCAGGGTGGCGGCAACTGTAGAGTCTACCCCACCGCTCAACGCCATTACCACTTTGCCATTTCCTACCTGTTTACTTATCCGCTCGACAGTTTCCTGTATAAATGCCGCGGGAGTCCAGTCGCGCGTGCAGCCGCAGATGTCAACGGTAAAGTTCTTGAGCAGTTGTCTGCCGTCTACACTATGTGTTACCTCAGGGTGGAACTGTATGGCGTATACTGTATTCTTTGCATACCCTTCAGCCGATGTGAACGCGGCTACGGGTATACTTTCCGTGCCGGCAATTACATTGAAGCCTTCAGGCAATTCTTTAATAGTGTCGCTATGGCTCATCCATACCTGTGACCCTGAAGATATAGTGGCCAGCAGAGGGTTTTCGACCAGGTCTTTCAGATGTGCCCGCCCATACTCCCTGTGGGTAGACTTGCCAACTGTACCGCCGGCCTGCTGTGCAAGCAACTGCGCACCATAACAAACAGCCAGTACCGGCAATTTATCTGCTATGGCTTTAATATCCGGTTTAGGCGCCTGGGGGTCGTTTACTGAAAACGGGCTCCCGGATAAAATAACACCCTTCAATTGCTCATTGTATTCAATGGGCTTAGTACAGGGCTGTATCTCGCAATATATATTCAATTCGCGCACGCTCCTGGCTATCAGTTGCGTATACTGCGAACCAAAATCAAGTATCAGTATCTTCTCGTTCATGTAGAAATATGCTATAAAATATTATGCTTCGCCTGTAGTGCCGCCAAAGTTGAACGGTACATTTACCTGCTCCTGCTCCTGGATAACACCGTTCTGCGCTTCAAATCGCTTCACATTTTCTACCAGGGCACGCATCAGCCTTTTGGCATGTTGCGGCGTCATTACTACCCTCGACTTTACCTTGGCCTTAGGTACATTGGGCATTACGTTCACAAAATCAAATACAAATTCTGCAAATGAGTGTGTTATAATAACCAGGTTAGAGTAAACCCCATCCGACATTTCTTCTGTAAGCTCTATATTCAATTGCTGCTCCTGCGATTGTCCGTCTTGCATCTTTATGTAATATTAAATGAAGCAGCAAAGTTAAAAAAAGAAAACCACTGCTATGAAAAAACCTGTGAACAGTGTGTTAGCTAATCTCCAGGCAAAATATCCATGAAATAGAAACCTTTGTCCCAGGCTGTGCTACTGTCCTCCGGGGTATAAACTTTTCGTACGACCTCCCCACTCGCCCAGCCTATCGGGGCTGAAAAAAAAGGTGCATTGTACACAAATGTGTGGAATTCCCCGTTTTCACCGCAAGGGTCTACCCCCTCCGGCAAATCTGACAATAGCTTAGTATCTACTTTTCTCCCCAGGAATTCCTTTCCCATATGTTTCTCGCTCACACATACAATGATGGCTTCAATACCCGAAGTTTCGACTAATTGAACGAGTTCACGGGTATCCTTGCCCCACAAGGGGAAAACCGCTCCGAATCCGGCTTGTTTCAATTGCTCTTCCCTGTATTGCCGCAAGTCCTCCAAGTGAATATCTCCGAAGGCGGAATGTGTTATCCCCAATGTTTGTAATTCATATAGTGCCTGCTCCATAGCGGCATTATATACATCGTGGTCCGGCGATGGGGGGAGATGTACTTTCATTAAGGGGAGATTTATACGGTCGGCCTGCATTTCCAGTAGTTCCTCCCTCACCCCATGCATTACAATTCTTTCGTTGTCGGTGTTGATCGTGGTCAACAAGGCGGCCACCTCATATTGGCTGTCTTGCTGCAACATATGGAATGCCATTGCTGCGTCTTTGCCGGAACTCCAGTTTAAAACCGTTTTCATCTCACAAAACAAGCAAAAAAATTGCGCCGTCAAGCAATTCACCACCTGTAATTCTTGCTTTTGCTTCCAAATACAATAACTTGTGCAGCCTGATAACAACATTGATATGCCCAATGCAATAATTACAGGTGCTACGCATGGAATAGGAAAAGCTATTGCAGAAAAGTTGTTAGCTAATGGTTTTTCTATAGCTATATGCGCCCGCACTGTAGCCGACCTGGAGAATTGCCAACGTGAATGGCAGAAGCAATATCCCGGTGCCGCCATTATAGCTGAGAACGCTGACTTGTCTGATAAGCTTCAGGTACAAAAATTTGCATCCTCTGTGCTCACGGCCTTTACTGAATTAGACATATTGGTGAACAATGCGGGCCTTTTTATGACGGGATCTCTGATAGATGAACCAGACGGGCAACTGGAAGAGATGATGAATGTGAACGTATATGGAGCGTATCACCTGACAAGGGCTGTAGTGCCACATATAAAAAGAAACGGACAAGGGCATATTTTCAACATCAGTTCTGTAGCCGGGCTGAAACCCTATGCCAACTCCGGCTCCTACAGCATCACCAAATATGCCATGCAGGGATTTTCTGACAACCTGCGGCTGGAACTATTGGATACAGGTATCAGGGTTACGTCAATTTGCCCCGGCTTTACCAACAGCCGCTCATGGGAAGGCTCAGGCGTAGATGCAGGCAGGCTGAGTAAGCCCGAAGACATCGCCGAAATGATCTGGGCATCATACCTGCTTTCTGAAAATACAAACGTTGAGACAATAGTCATGCGTCCCGCCAAGGGCGATTTGTGAGTTTTTTAACACTGCTTTAACCGAGCTGCAACATACAGGACGAGCAGTTAGGTTTTAATTTTGTGTGATATATGAGCATGAATAAATACATATCCGTTTGCTTATCGCTATTCCTGCTCACATTGGCAGGGTGGTATAGTACGAATGCACAGGATGTTGTTTTTTCAGCGGCAGCCAGTGCAGATAAAATAGGCTTACAAGACCAGGTTCAGGTACAATACACAATACGTGATGCACAAGACCTGCAATCCCTCGGGCCTAAACAGGAAATCAACAATGACTTTCATATCGTTGGCGGCCCTTACCAAAGCTCGGGTACCAACGTTTCCATCGTCAACGGCAAAATGACGCAGTCGCAGAGCCTGACCATTACCTATATTCTACAACCCAAACGTAAAGGAAGATTGACCATACCCTCAGCTATAGCTAAAGATGCTAAAGGAGATACCTACCAGTCGAATAATATCACGCTGGAAGTAGTGGATGGCAGCCTGGCACAGCAGAGGCAGCAGCAAAGAGGTTACGACCCTTTTGCTGACGACCCGTTTGAGGCAATCATCAGGCAGCGCCAACGGCAAATGCAGGCGATGCAGCAGCAGAGACAACAACAGCGCCAGGCAGAACCTGAACCGGCAGATGTCAACCTGGATAAGGACCTGTTTATAAAAGTAGCGGTAGATAAAAGTAAAGTATACGTGGGTGAGCAAATAACTGCTTCTTACAAACTGTACGCTCGACTGCCGATGAATGTTGCTATATCTAAACTACCTTCCCTAAACGGCTTCTGGACGCAGGATTTTGATATGCCGGGTGGCAAAATAACGCCTGTAGAGGAAGTTATTAACGGGCAACGCTACCAGGTTTTCACGCTTAAAAAATCCGCTTTGTTTCCCCAGCAGACAGGTACGCTTGAGCTGGACCCCGCTGAAGCGGAAGGCGTAGCCAGGATCGTACAAAAGTCAAGGCAGCGCGACCCATTCTTTGACGACCCGTTCTTTAACAGCTTTTTCATGGACG
>DATCSV010000265.1:0-5812 GCA_036568285.1 Flavipsychrobacter sp.
AGAAGCAAAAAGCTGAAGAATACAAGCGCAGGCTGAACGAAGAAAAAGCATACGATAATCCTGTCGTTACTGAAATATCACCTTATACAAAATTTTATGTCGCCGAGGAGTACCACCAAAATTATTATAACGAGAACGGCACCCAGCCCTATTGTGTCTTTGTAGTAAAGCCAAAGATGGATAAGTTCAAAAAGGTGTTTGCAGATAAGTTGAAAAAGTAATACCCCTAGGAGCGGTTTGAACCATTCAGTCTTTAGCACTACTTTTGAGTGCTCAAAATATCTTCTATGCATCTTTTATTGACCAATATCCGACAGCTTTGTAACGTAGAACAGGGTACAGAAAGGAAATCCGTAGCCAGAGGGGACAGTTTGAAGAAGATGGAATATATAGAAAACGCCTGGCTGCTGATAGAAGATGGTATTATACAGGACTTTGGCGATATGGAGCATGCACATGCTATAGCCGCCAACGATATCCTGGATGTAAGTGGCAGGCTTGTGCTTCCAGCCTGGGTCGATTCGCATACCCACCTGGTATTTGCTTCCAGCCGCGAGGAGGAGTTTGTAGATCGCATTAACGGGCTCAGCTATGAGGAAATCGCCCGGCGTGGCGGAGGAATCCTTAATTCTGCCCGTAAAATGGCGGATATTGATGAGCACAGGCTATATGATGAAAGCCTCGAGCGCCTGCACAGAGTGATAGCCCAGGGCACCGGAGCAATCGAAATTAAGAGCGGGTATGGTCTGAACCTGGACGCCGAACTCAAAATGCTGCGTGTCATCAGGAAACTGAAAGAAAATGCCCCAATACCTGTCAAGGCTTCTTTCCTGGCGGCACATGCATACCCCTTGGAATACAGGGAAAATCATGAAGCCTATCTAAACCTGGTGATCAATGAGATGCTGCCCATTGTGGCCGACGAGGGCTTAGCCGATTATATGGATGTCTTCTGCGAGCAGGGCTTCTTCAGCATTGATGAGACCAACAGGCTACTGGAGGCCGGCTGGAAACATGGGCTTAAACCAAAGATACATGCCAACCAGCTCCACCGTTCGGGTGGTGTACAGGTAGGTGTAAAGCATAACGCCATCAGTGTAGACCACCTGGAGGCGATGGGAGACGAGGAAATAGAAGTGCTGAAAAACAGCAACACCATCCCTACCCTGTTGCCCGGTGCGGCATTCTTCCTGGGTATACAATACCAACCTGCGCGTAAACTGATAGATGCCGGCCTGCCGGTTTGCCTGGCTACCGATTACAATCCCGGCTCCTGCCCGTCAGGAAATGTGCCATTCTTACTTACACTTGCCTGTACTCAAATGAAAATGACGCCCGACGAAGCCATACAGGCTGTAACCACTAATGGCGCGGCAGCTTTGGAGATGTCGAAGGACTTAGGCACTATCGCAGTAGGTAAAAAAGCTAATTTAATAGTAACAAGAGAAATGCCTTCGTTTTCTTATATTCCGTACGATTTTGGCAATAATCCGGTCGAAAAAATGATTTTAGAGGGGCAGATTGTATAGATTTTGGCTTTTTCAGGTTACTTTTGCTTCCCGCGTAAAACAAAATTATGGCATCAACAGCAGATATTCGCAATGGCATGATCATCAAATTAGATGGCAGCCTGTACTCAGTAGTAGAATTTGGACAGAACAAGACAGCCCGCGCAGCGGCAAAAGTATGGGCAAAGCTCAAAGGTGTAGATAACAACCGGTCCATAGAACATACATGGAACTCGGGCGATTCTATCCACCCAGTACGTATCGAAAGGCGCACATTCCAGTTCCTGTACAAGGATGATATGGGCTTTAACTTTATGGACAACGAAACTTTCGAGCAGATAACTATGCCAGAATCGGCTATAGACAACCCTGCTCTGTATAAAGATGGGCAGGAAGTTTCCATCGCTATCAATACAGAAACAGAACAGCCGATGAGCGTGGAATTACCCGCTAATGTTGTACTGGAAGTAACTTATACCGAGCCTGGCCTGAAAGGCGACACGGCTACACGCACATTGAAACCCGCTACCGTAGAAACCGGTGCAACTGTTAACGTTCCCCTGTTTGTAGATGCCGGCGAAAAAATCCGCATAGACAGCAAAACAGGCGCTTATATGGAGCGTGTAAAAGAATAATCAATCAAAATTACCCATCAAAAAATTATAATATTATGGATCTGAAACAAATCCAGGAACTGATAAAGGCAGTTAATAAGTCTGAACTCAGCGAATTAAGCATAAAAGATGGTGATTTCGAAATTACTATCAAGCAAAACCCGCATACTGAAGGGCAACAAATGGTGACCTACCATGCACCTCAGCAAATGATGCAAGCGATGCAGCCTATGCAGGCAGCTCCTGCTCCCGCCGCTGCACCTGCACCGGCTGCAGAATCAGCCGCCCCTGTTGCTTCAGACAACCTGGTGACGATTAAGTCTCCAATGATAGGCACGTTCTACCGCAGCCCTAAGCCGGGCGAACCACCTTTCGTAAACGTAGGGGATTCCATTTCTACCGGCCAGCACATCTGCATTATCGAAGCAATGAAGCTTTTTAATGAAATAGAATCAGAAGTATCGGGCAAAATAGTGAAGGTGCTGGCAGATGATGCCTCTCCTGTTGAATATGATCAGCCATTGTTCCTGGTTGAAATTGCGTAATTCTTTTTATTCCTTATTTACTCAATACCTCAATAGTTCTTTTAATAATAGCCATTGAGGTATTGAGCAATTTGTAACGTATGTTTAAAAAAATACTGATAGCAAACCGTGGCGAGATTGCACTGCGTGTAATACGCACCTGTCGCGAAATGGGCATCCAGACGGTTGCAGTGTATTCTACTGCTGATGCTGAGAGCCTGCATGTACGTTTTGCGGACGAGGCCGTTTGTATAGGCAAGCCTCAAAGTTCAGACTCCTATCTGAATATACCCCGTATTATGGCTGCGGCTGAAATAACCAACGCCGATGCCATACACCCGGGTTATGGTTTCCTGGCAGAAAATGCAGAGTTCGCAGACATATGCACGCAATATAACATCAAGTTTATCGGGCCTACATCTGAAATGATGCGCCTGATGGGTGATAAGATTACGGCTAAAGAAACCATGATCAAAGCCGGCGTGCCGGTAATACCCGGTTCTGAAGGCCTGTTAAGTGGCGTGGACGAGGCGAAAAAATTGGCTAACGATATGGGCTACCCGGTGCTGCTGAAAGCCACAGCAGGTGGTGGAGGCAAGGGAATGCGTCTGGTGTGGAAGGAAGAAGAGATCGAAAAGGCTTTTGAAAGTGCAAAAACTGAAGCTGGCGCAGCTTTTGGCAACGATGGTATTTATATGGAAAAGTTTGTGGAAGAGCCACGCCATATAGAAATACAGATAGCAGGAGACCAGTTTGGTAGTGTATGCCACCTGAGCGAACGAGATTGTTCCATACAGCGCCGCCATCAGAAGTTGGTGGAAGAGTCTCCCTCTCCCTTCATGACGCCCGAACTGCGCAAGGCTATGGGCGAGGCAGCTATCAAGGCTGCTAAAGCCATCAATTATGAGAGCGTAGGTACTATTGAGTTCCTGGTAGATAAGCATCGCAACTTCTACTTTATGGAGATGAATACCCGTATACAGGTAGAACACTGCGTAACGGAAGAGGTGATCAACTACGACCTGATAAAGGAGCAAATAAAGATAGCCGCGGGTATCAAGATAAGCGGCAAGAACTACGAACCAACCATGCACGCTATTGAATGCCGTATCAATGCGGAGGATCCATACAACGACTTCCGCCCCAGCCCGGGTAAAATCACGGTACTACACACGCCCGGTGGGCATGGGGTACGTGTAGATTCTCATATCTACGCCGGTTATACAATACCACCGTTCTACGATTCAATGATTGGTAAACTGATAGCCGTGGCGCAAACACGCGAAGAGGCACTGGATACTATGGAGCGTGCGTTGAGTGAATATGTGATAGAAGGTGTAAAAACCACCATCCCGTTCCACCAGCAACTGATGAGGGACGAGCGCTTTCGTAGTGGCGACTTCAATACCAAATTCATTGAAGGCTTTAAGCTGCAATAACAAAGTATAAATACCATAAGAAGGTGCGCCGGGCTAAATGCCCGGTGTTCTTTTTTTAACCGTAGCTGCAACATCGTTGTTATACTTGCATGCACCTGCATCCTTACAAAAGCAAAAGCGGGAAACAGTCCGGCGTTACCGGCTTCTATTCAGGCCCGGACTATATAGTCGTCCGCTTTCAGAACGGAGAAATATATAAATACTCGTACTCGTCCTGCGGAGCTCCCCATGTAGAAACAATGAAAGAACTGGCGGCAATGCAACAAGGGTTAAGCACCTATATTGCTCAACAAAAGCCTCAGTACACCAAATAATCCTGGTATCTTATCAAAACAACGGTAGCTGCCCGTTCTTCATCCGCCTGAAAGCATTAGTATTAGGCACCCATTGTTCTTCGTTCAGGCCAAATTTTTTGCAATACAGCGTAAACTGTGTTTTTATCAGTTCAGCGAATTTTCCATCACCTACTATGCGATTGCCCCAGCGGCTGTCATTTACATTGCCCTCGTGGCAGCTGCGTATCAGGTTCCACACCTTCTCCGCCCTGTCCGGGAAGGCCTTATGCAACCAATCATGAAATATACCGCCGATGGCACCATTCAGCCTTACCAAGGTGTACCCTGCCCTCTTTGCTCCAGCCTCCGACGCCGCTTTCAGCACATCATGCATATGTATATCATTCAGCCCGGGTATCAATGGTGCATTCATTATGCCCGTAGGTATACCCGCCTTAGACAAAGTCTCCACCACTTTCAGTCTCGACTTGTAAGAAGCGGTGCGGGGCTCCATCGCCCTGCGCAGTCCTTCGTCCAGCGATGTAATGGAAGTGAACACGCTTACCAGGTTATACTTATTCAGTTCCTGCAGTATATCCAGATCTCGCAGCACAAGGGCATTTTTGGTCAATACGCCTACCGGGTTGCGGTATTCCAGGCATATCTCCAGCAGCTTGCGGGTGATGCGCATTTTACGCTCTATGGGCTGGTAGCAGTCTGTATTGCCTGATAATGATATCGGTGCCGGCACCCAGTTCTTATTCTCAAAAAACTTCTTCAATAACGCGGGTGCATTTTTCTTCACCACTATGTGGCTTTCAAAATCAACCCCGGCGCTGTAGCCCCAGTACTCGTGCGAGTTGCGGGCGTAACAATATACGCACCCATGCTCGCAGCCCTGGTAGGGATTGGCAGAAAACATCATCCCCACATCAGGGCTGGTCACTTTATTCACCAACGTACGACTGTCGTCATATATATACTCAGTTTGCCGCGTTTCAGTTTCCCAGTCGTCTATGGCCTCAGTATGTTCCTGTACATACTCGTTCACCAAAAATCTGTTTTTGGGGTTATACTGCGCCCCCCTGCCTTTTTCAAATACATGGTCGGCTTTCTGGTTGATCATAGCTTCCTCTCTTTTAGTCAAATATACACAAATGTTTTGTACAAAATTAAACATTTGTACAAATTAATTTTTACCTTGCAGGTACAAGCAAACCCCGTAGACAGATGGAACAGGAACTTAAAGCCAAAGAACGGTTCTCTCAAAACTCCCTGGCTATAAAGCCAGGAGCTTTGATGATGTATATAGATATGAACAGCTTTTTTGCCAGTTGCGAGCAACAGGAAAACCCGGAACTACGCAACCGGCCGGTAGGTGTTATTACCCACCCCAGTGCCAACGCCTGCGTTATTGCGCCATCTATTGAGGCCAAAAAGTTTGGTGTAAAA
>DATCSV010000266.1:0-10851 GCA_036568285.1 Flavipsychrobacter sp.
CGGATTTTATAACCTCTTGTAACACAATAACAAAGCGTCTTAATGTTTTGTTTATTGTTGGCGCCGGGTGCCGTATACGGATAATTAACATAGGCTTATTACCTTTGCGCCTTGTATGACAAAAGTGAGGCTGGTAAATAAATCGCCGCACCCCATGCCGGAGTACCAGACCACCGGCTCAGCGGGTATGGACCTGCGGGTTTTCTTATCAGAACCCGTGACGCTGCAGCCGCTGGAACGCAGGCTGATGCCTACGGGGCTGTTTATGGAGCTGCCGCAGGGCTACGAGGCACAGATACGCCCCCGTAGCGGTTTGGCAATAAAACGTGGATTGACACTGATTAATACCCCGGGCACAATAGATAGTGATTATCGTGGAGAGATCATGGTGCCGCTGGTGAACCTTTCGGCGGAGCCGCAGACCATCAATGATGGTGAACGTATAGCGCAGATGGTAATTGCCCGGTACGAACAAATAAGCTGGGAAATCGTTTCAGAGCTGGAAAGTACCGAAAGGGGAGCGGGGGGCTTCGGCCACTCAGGAATTCAATAAATTATACATAAAATATAAAAACGGGATAATGAATATAATAATACCAATGGCGGGAATGGGCAAACGTATGAGGCCGCATACCCTTACTACACCAAAACCGATGGTACATGTAGCCGGCAAGCCCATAGTGCAGCGCATGGTAGAAGACATCATCAGCACCTGCAAAGAAAAAGTGGAAGAAATTGCCTTCATCATATCCCCGGCTTTTGGCGCGGAGGTAGAACAGAACCTGCTGGCCATAGCCGAAGGCCTGGGCGCCAAAGGTAAAATATGCTACCAGCACGAGGCGCATGGTACTGCCCACGCTATACTGTGCGCAGAGGAAAGTCTGAAGGGCAATGTGTTCATCGCATTTGCTGATACTCTGTTCAAAGCGGAGTTTGATTTTGATACCAATAAAGACGCCATCATCTGGACGCAGAAAGTAGAAGACCCTTCTGCCTTCGGCGTGGTGAAGCTGAACGAAAAAGAAGAGATAACCGCCTTTGTAGAAAAGCCGAAGGAATTTGTTTCGGACCTGGCGATAATTGGTGTGTACTACTTTAAAGACGGTGAAAACCTGAAAAAAGAACTGCAGCGCCTGATAGATGAAGACATCAAACTAAAAGGTGAATACCAGATAACCGATGCCATGGACCACATGCTGAAAAAAGGCATGAAGTTCTACACCGACCAGGTAGAAGAATGGCTGGACTGCGGCAACAAAGACGCCACCGTATATACCAACCAGCGCATACTGGAGCTGAAGCAGAATAAAGAAACACTGGTACATGCTTCTGTATCTACTAACAATTCTGTCATCATACAGCCATGTTATATAGCTGAAGGTGTGGTAATAGAGAACTCCGTAGTAGGTCCGCACGTATCGCTGGGCAAGGGTGTTAAGGTGGTAGATTCACGCATTACCAACAGTATCATCCAGTCAGATACTATTGTTAAAAATGCACGCATAGAAAACTCTATGTTGGGTAAAAGCGTAACTTACGAGGAAAAGGCGCAGGACCTGAGCCTGGGCGACTTTTCTACTAAGTCATGATCGTATTAAAGAAAACCATATTTGCCGCAACCCTGGTTTCAGGGTTGTGGATGCCCGCTGCTGCGCAGGAAGCGGATACCATCCCTCCGCCAATAGGCGAGCAAAGCAAGCTGAACGCCGTGGTGCTGCACTATGAAGCCGTGCGCGCGCGCAACAAGGGCGACAATGCCGAGGCAGCAGCCAAGTTGCAGAATGCCATTAAGTTCGACCCCGAAGGAGCGGGGCTGTATTACGACCTGGCACGCATCAACATGGCAAGCAGGCAGATGGCGGAGGCAGAAAAGAACATAAAAAAAGCTATAGAACTGGAGCCGGGCAACAGCTGGTATAAAGAACAATATGCCGGGCTGCTGCTGGAGGAGAATAAATATACAAAAGCCGCTGAAGTGTACGAGCAGATAGTGGCCGAAGACCAGCACAATAAAGAACGCCTGCAAACAATCGCCTACCTGTATCAGCGGGCGGGCGAAAAGAAAAAAGCCACAGCCGCATATGATAAACTGGTGCAGATGTACGGCAGCGATGAGGAGATACTGGAAGGCAAACTGCAACTGCACCTGAACAATAACGAACTGGACGAGGCCGTGAAGGTGAATAACCGCCTGATAGAATTAGCGCCGGGCGAAAGCAAGTACTACATCAGGCTGGCGGAAATGTATAACAATAACGAACAGCCCGATAAAGCCGCTGAGATATACAAGAAGGCGGAACAAATGTTTCCTGACGATGCGGGTATACAACTAAGCCTGTCGGAATACTACCGGCGCAAGGGAGACAGGGATCTGTATAAAAAATACATGCAGAAGGTAGTGCGCAACAATGCATTAGGCGCGTCAGAACAACTGACAGTATTGGCGGGTTTCGTATTGAGCAGCAACGATAGTGCCGATAGGGTGGTGAGCCTGGGGTTGGCGAAGGAAATAGCGGAGAATAATCCTGACGATGCACGGGCAATAGCCAGCTATGGCGACATGCTGGGCGTAACAGGTGATTTCACCTCGGCAGCAGAGCAATACAAAAAATCGGTAGGGATAGACCCCGCCAACTACGTTGTATGGAGAAACCTCTTGCAGGCATACTTCCAGGTGGATATGTATGATTCTGTACTGAAATACAGCGACAGGGCCTTACGTTTGTTCCCCAACCAGGCGCAACTGCACTACCTGAGCGGCCTGGCATATAGCCTGAAGAAAGATTATACAAAGGCCATAAACGCCATGGAGCGCGCAGTGGATATGATGCCCGAAGAAAATAGAAGCGAACTGGCCGGTATCTACGGAATGTTGGCTGACGCCTACTATAACACAAAGGACTATGAAACCTCCGATGAGTATTTTGAAAAATCTCTGAAGCTGGCGCCTGATAATGCAAGTACATTAAATAACTACGCCTATTATTTATCGGAGCGTGGTGTAAGGCTGGAAGATGCCGAGAAAATGTCCAAACGTTCCCTGGAGTTGTCGCCCGACCTGCCCACCTTCCTGGATACTTATGGTTGGATATTGTACAAACAGGGCAATTATAAGAAAGCCAAAGAATACATAGAGAAAGCGATACAGAAAGAAGAACAGGCTGCCAGTGCTACGCTGTGGGACCACCTGGGTGATGCCAACTACAAATTGGGCAATAAAGACGAGGCGCTGGAAAACTGGAATAAAGCTAAAGAACTTGGCGCGGATAATCCAAAGCTGGATAAGAAGATAGCGGATGAGAAGTTGTATGAATAGAAATGTGCTGATATGGATACCTGTTGTGTTGCTGGTGTTTGCCTCGTGCAAACCCGGTAAGAAACTGGCAAGGAAGAATAAAGCTGCCGTTGACAGTACGGTTGTTGATACAGTAGCTGCAGCACTGCAACCACAGATAGAACTGTTTGATGTGAACGACCATGTAACAGTAATAGAACTGCCGGTTGACACTGCAAATATTCACCCCGGCCAGTCGTTAGAGCCGCTACTCAATAATACTATACCCTTTAGTACATTCAAGGGCAAGGCAAAGATGACGTATATAGGCGGGGGTATGAACCAGGATTTTACCGCTAACATTCGTATGGCTAAAGACAGTATTATCTGGATACACGTCACCGCAGGTATGGGGCTGGTGAATGTGGCCCGTATACTTATAACGCCCGATAGCTTTAACCTGGTGAACTACTTAGACAAATCGGGGATGAAGTTGCATATTTCAGAAGCTAACCAGATGCTGCCAGCGCAGGTGGACTTTAAGACGCTGCAGAGCTTCATCATAGGAGAGGTATTGCAAACACCCTATCAACGGGTAACAGCCACACGCGATATGGAGAATACGTGGGCAGTAGATATACAAGGGCTCAATACCAATCAACTGGTGAATTACAGCAAGACAGACAGCACTATCCACAGCCTGCAGGTATTGTCTACGAACGGAGGCTTTGCCGGTGTTATACAATTTGGCAATTACGCATTGGTCAGCAGCAGAAAATTTTCGCTGAACCGGGACATAAATATCAACAGCAATAACGAGCTGCATCACCTGGATATGAGTTTCAACAATGCCAGCTTTGACGAGCCGCTGGATTTCCCTTTCACTATTCCCGATAGTTACAGCCTGAACAAATAATGCGTTAAATTCCTGCTAATGCGCTGCTGACAGGGAAATTTCCTTTGTTTCCTGTTATATTTGTTCCATACTTACACAGAAACAGGCACACGAATGAAAGTAGTCATATTTGCAGGCGGCAGGGGCACCAGGATAGCGGAGGAGTCGACACTACGCCCCAAGCCTATGATAGAAATAGGCGGTAAACCCATCCTTTGGCATATCATGAAGATATACGCGGCATACGGGCATACCGAATTCATCATTTGCCTGGGCTACAAAGGCTGGGTTATCAAGGAATATTTTGCCAACTATTTTCTGCACAATGCCGACCTGACCGTTGACCTGGCCAATAACAGCCTGGAGTATCACAGCAGTAATGCGGAGCCGTTCAAAATATCGCTGATAGAAACAGGGTTGGATACTATGACAGCCGGCAGGTTGAAACGTGTACTGCCCTATACTAACAACGAGCCTTTCATGCTGACCTACGGCGATGGCGTGTGCAATGTAAATATTGACGACCTGCTCGCCTTCCATAAACGCAGCGGTAAAATATGCACCATGACCGCCATACAGGCTACAAGCAGGTTTGGGGTTATCAATATGGATGAGAAGGGCATCATCGACAGGTTTGAAGAAAAGCCGGCCGATAGTGGGACATGGATAAATGGTGGCTTCTTTGTAGTGGAGCCGGAAATAAAGAACTACCTGCCGGATGATGCAGATGATGTGATGTGGGAGCGATATCCAATGGATAAACTGGCAGAAGAAAAGCAGATAGCAGCATACAGGCACAACGACTTCTGGAAATGTATGGACACTATACGCGACAGGGAAGAACTGGAACAGCTTTGGGAAACTAAACCCCTATGGAAGAAATGGTAACGGCGGATTATTTACGTTCGGTATATAAGGGTAAGCGTGTATTCCTGACAGGGCATACGGGCTTTAAGGGCGCGTGGATGTTGCAGATATTGCATTGGCTGGGCGCGGATGTAAAAGGTTATGCGCTGGCGCCGGAAAAAGATAACGACCTGTACAACCAGGTGAATGGCAATGAACTTTGTTATGCATCAATAGAAGGCGACTTGCGCGATCTGGATAAACTGCATGGTGAGCTGATACGGTTCGAACCGCATTTTGTTTTTCACCTGGCTGCGCAATCATTGGTGCGCCGCAGCTACGAGCAGCCGGTAGATACGTTTATGGTGAACACGCAGGGAACGGTGCATATGTTGAATGCCATTCGCGATGTGCAGCAGCCATGCATCGGCCTGATGATAACCACTGATAAAGTGTATCAAAACCCCGAGCGCGGTACGCCTTTTAACGAAGAAGATAAACTGGGGGGCTACGACCCGTACTCTGCCAGCAAAGCAGCAGCGGAGATAGTTATTGAATCATACCAGCGTTCGTTTTTCAATCCTGGTGATTATAGCAGGCATAAGAAATCAGTAGCCTCTGTAAGGGCGGGTAATGTGATAGGCGGGGGTGATTTTGCTGATGACCGTATCATACCTGATATCGTACGCGCATTGGAGTTTGACCAGCCTGTTAACCTGCGCAATCCTAATTCGATAAGGCCATGGCAGCATGTGCTGGAGCCGCTGGGCGCTTACCTGTACCTGGGTGCTAAAATGAGTGAGCAGCCTGAAGCATATAGCACAGCATTCAATTTCGGGCCCAACGAAGAGGATATGCTGACGGTAGAAGTACTGACCAATATATTCATACAACAATTCGGCAGGGGGACATATAATGTACTGCAACAGGAAGGTGCGCCGCACGAGGCTAAGCTATTGTTGCTGGACAGCAACAAGGCGAAAAAGGCTATTGGTTGGGAGCCCAAACTGGATGCGCGCACAGCTATACGCTGGACTGCTGATTGGTATGCCGACCGTGAACATACGGCACAAGAAAAGTGCATGACACAGATAAAAGAATACTTCGGAGATTTAACCTGATGTGGCAATTTACACCCATATTGAACGGGGCGTTTATCATAGACCTGCCCGCTTTTTATGATGACAGGGGCAGCTTTGTCAAGACATTTCATGCTACTACACTGGCGGAGCATGGCATCCGTTTCGATTTGAAAGAGAGTTATTTCTCCCTGTCTGAGAAAGACGTGATACGCGGCATGCATTTTCAAACACCACCGCACCAGCATGCTAAGATTGTCTTTTGCCCGCAAGGGGCGATACTGGATGTGATCATAGACCTGCGCAAGAATTCTCCTACATTCAAACAATTTCACGCACAGGAGTTGAGTGCGGATAATCATAAGGCATACTACATACCTGAAGGCTTCGCGCATGGTTTTAAATCATTGACCGATGGCGCGATAACTTATTACCTGGTGTCATCAGAATACAGCAAAGAGCACGATACAGGCATTTTATACAACAGTTTCAGTTTCGACTGGGCTGTTAACAACCCGGTAATTTCTGAAAGGGATTTATCCTTTCCTGCCCTTGAAGAGTGGGAAACTCTGTTTTAAAAGCAATAATTATGAATAAAGAACTGAAACAACTCGGAATAGATAAGAAGAACGAAGGTGCATTTACCGGCACGAAATGGAAGAAGTCCGGTGGCGAAAAGATAGTGTCCCTTTCGCCGGTGGATGGTAAAGAGATAGCATCAGTAAACGCGGTTAACCGCAAAACATACGATGCAGTAGTGGACCAGGCACAGGTTGCTTTTGAAGAATGGCGTATGTGGCCCGCGCCTAAACGCGGAGAAGTGGTTAGGCAAGTAGGTGAAGCTTTAAGAAAGAACAAAGCAGCGCTTGGTAAACTGGTTAGCTATGAAATGGGAAAAAGCCTGCAGGAGGGCCTGGGCGAGGTGCAGGAGATGATAGACATCGCAGACTTTGCAGTGGGCCTGTCGCGCCAGCTATACGGGCTGACGATGCATAGCGAACGACCTCAACACAGGATGTATGAGCAATGGCACCCCCTGGGTGTTGTAGGTATTATCAGTGCTTTCAACTTCCCGGTGGCGGTGTGGAGCTGGAATGCTTTTATTGCATGGGTATGTGGCGATACCTGCGTATGGAAGCCATCTGAGAAATCATCAGTATCAGCCATCGCTTGCATGAATATCATCAGCGATGTGTTTAAAGCCAATAAAGTGCCCGAGGGTGTGTGTGGCCTGGTAGCAGGTGCACGCGAGGTAGGCGAATGGATGAGCAATGATACTCGTGTACCATTAGTTTCTGCCACAGGTTCTACACGTATGGGTAAAGCCGTATCTGCTGCTGTTGGTGGCAGGTTGGGCCGTAGCCTGCTGGAGTTAGGCGGCAACAATGCCATCATCATTACTGAAAATGCTGATCTGGATATAGCAATGCGTGCAGCCGTATTTGGCGCTGTGGGTACCTGCGGACAGCGTTGCACTTCAACGCGCAGGTTGATTATACATGAAAAGGTGTATGATACATTTAAGAAAAAACTGGCGACTGCTTACAAGCAATTAAGTATCGGCAATCCACTGGATGAGAAGAACCACGTGGGTCCGCTGATAGACAAAGACGCTGTGCAGCAGTATCTCAATGCCCTTGCAGCGTTGAAAACGCAAGGTGCCAAGGCTGTAGTGCCGGGTGGCATTTTAGATGGCAGTGGTTATAAAAGCGGTTGTTATGTAAAACCATGTATCTATGAGGCTTCAAATGATATGCCCATTGTACAGCACGAAACTTTTGCGCCGATACTGTATATAATGAAATATTCAACATTGCAGGAAGCAATAGCCATGCAGAATGGTGTGCCGCAAGGGCTGTCCTCTGCCATAATGACCCTGAATATGCGCGAAGCAGAAAGCTTCCTTTCGCACATGGGCAGCGACTGTGGTATAGCTAATGTAAATATTGGTACCAGCGGTGCAGAGATAGGTGGGGCTTTTGGTGGCGAGAAAGAAACCGGCGGCGGCCGAGAAAGTGGTTCCGACAGTTGGAAGGCGTATATGCGCAGGCAAACCAATACCATCAACTGGAGCGATCAATTGCCATTGGCACAGGGTATTAAATTTCATATTTAACACCGTGTATGATAACGATTGCTGAAACAAAAGATGCAGGTTTGCTTGCCTTGCTCAACGAAGAAGTGCAGACGCTTCATCACAATATGCATCCGGCAATTTTCAAACCATTCAATAGGGATGAAATTGCGAAAGCTTTCAGTAGCCAGTTATCAGATCCTGCCTGCACAGCTTATATAGCGTCAAATGGGGAAACCCCGGTGGGATATGCTGTTTTCTTACTAAAGGAACCGGTCGAGAATCCTTTTAAGTTTAAGCGCCGGACGTTGTATATCGACCAGGTAGGCGTACTGGAAAATCATCGCAGAGCCGGTGTGGGCAGAATGCTGTTAAGCAAAGCAGAACAACTTGCAAGTGAACTTTCTATAAGCACGATAGAACTGGACCATTGGACTACAAATTTAAACGCCGCTTCCTTCTTTGAAAAAAGCGGCTACGTAGCCTATAGAAAGTTTTTGAGTAAGAATATTGAATAAGACTTACTCGTCATAGTACTTTGCCTGGAATATGGCCAGTAGATAAGTGCCATTGAACAGCAGCAGGTGCTCGCCATTCAGTTCGTAGCGGTTGGTGTTATTCAGCGCTTTGAACATGTAGTTTTCCGTGGTCATGTCGTCGCACATACGCAGTGTAGCTGTAGCGTCAAAGGTCAGCGATTCCTTAGTAAGCTCGTAGTTGCCCGTGATGATATTGCAACCCGCATATCCTTCCAGTTGAGTCTTTTTGCCCAGCAATTTTATGTATACCTCGCGCTCGGTAGCAGGGGTTTCCACCATTTTGCCGTCCATTTCGTACAGCGACCAGTAAGTATTCTCCAATGTAGCCGGCTTACGTGGTTTTTCTTTCTTTTTCTTTTGCGCAATAGCATCTACGCTGATAGCACAGCACATACTAAACAACACAGACACCATCAATAAGGCCTTCATGTATCTCATAATTACGGTTTTACCCGATAAATGTAGTGAAAAATGTTTGCCTGCAATAGGGTAGGTTTCTGCGTCGTTGGCACACAATACCCGTCTATGTGCAGTGTTGGCAGTGGTTTCGGCCTTTATTTATAGGTGCTTTTTGAAAAATATAACTGTATTTGAGGTGCGGAAATGGATATATTTCACCTTATTTATGTAGGTTTGGGGTATTAATTTCTTATTTATGAATTTATTTGTTGGTAATCTGAACCCGCAAACCAGTGAAGACAGTCTGCGCACGCTTTTCTCTGAATTCGGTGAGATAGTTTCTGTGAAAATTCCGATAGACAATGAAACGGGACTGCCCCGTGGTTTTGGTTTTGTGGAAATGACGGACAGGTTTGAAAGCTATGACGCTATTGACAACATCGACGGCATTTATTTTGAAGGCCAGGTGATCAGTGTGAAGGAATCTAAGCCCAAGAATGGCCAGGGCGGTAACAACCGTGGAAATAGCCGTGGTGGCTTCAGGAGCAATAACGGCGGTGGTGGATATAGAAGTAATGACCGCAGCGGTGGCGGAGGGTACAGGAGTAACGACCGTAGCAGCGGTGGTGGTTTCAGGAGTAATGACCGTAGTGGCGGTGGCGGCTTCAGAAGGAGCTATGATAACGACCGTAGCGATAGTGGCGGCGGTTTCCGCAGAAGCTATGATAATGACCGTAGCGATAACCGTGGCGCAAATTCTGACGATCCGAATAAGCAACCCGGCAGGCGTTTCAGCCCACGTGGCCCGCGTCCCGGTCAAGGATAAATTAATTGTATATAAGCGATAGCGGAGGGTAGTATAGGTGCAGACTAGCATTTATACTACCCATTATAGTTTTGCGCCCTGTATAGCAATGTTGAAGCCGTTTCCCTTCAGTTTGTCCCCGGTAGATCCATCCCATAACAATGGGTTGGTGTGGTTCATGTGGATGAAATGAATCCTGGCTTTGGTCTCTGCTGTTTCTTCTGAGAATATTTTCATCGTTTCAGTCACGAAAGGGTGGGGCACTTCTTCCATGCGCCTGCCCGGTAGTTCGTTTGCGTCGTAAAAGGTAGCATCAACCAGGGCTATATCAACACGCTGCACTTCTTCAATAATACTCTTATCCCACTTCGCCCACTTATCAATATCGGGTATGAAGAGATATTTCTTTTGTGGCGTATATACCAGGAACCCGGCAGTTTCCGAATACTCATCCCTGTGTGGCACCGTAAATGAACGGACCTTTATGTTGCTGTTTAACCCTGTGATTGAATTAGATGCTATAGGCTCTACCCGAATATTATTGAGTTGAACCAATTGCTGCCAGGGGCCGTTATTTTCCAGGAATGATTTCATTTTGGGCATAGCGTACACCTTAACATCTTTTGCTCCTAATGCTTCCCTCCCCAATTGCGCAAGGCCTGAATAGTGTCCCATATGTGCGTGTGTAATGAATATGCCGTCGGGGAGGTATTTGTACATGCCCCCTGTCAGTTCATGAAAATACTGGAGTTGCTCTTTTATATCCGGGGTGGCTTCAAACAGCCACCATTGCCTGTTTTCAGGGTCGACCACGGCAAGGGAAACTACATATCTTTTTTTGCCGGAATGAAACCATGCCTGCTCACAGCATTTTTTTCTGCACCCGATATGTGGGTACCCGCCATCTTGCGCCACTCCCAGCACTTGTATAAACGGTTGC
>DATCSV010000267.1:0-2238 GCA_036568285.1 Flavipsychrobacter sp.
ATCGTTGCCCACGTGCCCGCCATAATTCACATCACCTATCCGCACGGGTATTGTGACATTGGCCAATGGTTTTTCGGCAGGAAATTTTATTTTTACACGACTCATTACATTACATACTTAAAAAACAAACAGACAAAATGAAAATAATCTGTATTGGGCGAAATTACGCAGATCATGCGAAGGAATTGAATAATGAAGTGCCTACCCAGCCGGTAATTTTCATGAAACCCAAAAGCGCCCTGCTACTGCCGGGCAAACCTTTTTATTATCCTGAGTTTACAGATAATATTCATTACGAATGTGAATTGGTAGTCAAGATCTGCAAAAACGGAAAGTACATACGCGAAAAATTTGCGCATAAATACTACGACGCAGTAACCGTGGGTATTGACTTTACCGCGCGCGACCTGCAGGAACAGTTGAAAGCCAAGGGGCTTCCCTGGGAACTCGCCAAAGCGTTTGACGGGTCTGCAGTTGTAGGAGAATTCATATCCATAACACCAGACATAGATTTGAACAATCTGCAATTTGAACTGCATAAAAACGGTGAGCGTGTGCAAGCCGGTGATACAAAAAACATGATATATACCATAAACGAGATCCTTGAATTCGTTTCGCAGTATATATCCGTGAACATCGGCGACCTTATCTTTACAGGCACCCCTGCCGGTGTGGGGGCAATTACCGTGTATGATAAACTGGATGGATACCTGGGCGGTGAGCAACTGCTGCACGTAGATATCCGCTAATCTGCACTAACCAACTTATATGCGCATATACAATCCTAAGAAGTGGTTTGACATACTGTTCCAGTTTCACAAATCGGATACACTGAGGCGGTTGTCGCTACTGATTGTGATCATATCACTATACACGTGGTTTGTCGCTTTCCTTGAGCTGAATTACCTGAACCTGAGCGACCACCCTACGGTGAAAAACATCTATAATATGCACAACCTGCTGGGTTTTGCATTGTCGCTGCTATTGGTATTTCGCACTAATACGGCCTACGACCGTTGGTGGGAAGGACGCAAGCTGTGGGGTGCATTAGTAAATACCAGCCGCAACCTGGCCATAAAAATAAACAGCCTGCTGCCCGCAGATGATGAAGAGAACAGGGACTTCTTCCGCAATGCGATACCTATGTATGCATCTGTACTGAAAGACCATCTGCAATCAGAATACACAAGGTATAGCCTGGATGAAGTAGAACATCCTGAGTTGAAGCTGATAGACAACAACAAGCATACACCTAACCAGGTAGCCATACTTATGAGCAACAGGCTGGTAACACTACAAAAGCAGGGTGTGATGACGGGAGAGCAATTACTGTTTGTTAACGATAACCTGAATGCCTTTACCGATATATGTGGCGCCTGCGAGCGAATCAAGAATACACCCATCCCCTACTCGTATAGTGCTTTTATCAAAAAATTCATATTTATCTACGTAATGACTTTGCCCTTTGGGTATGTATTCACGCTGGGATACCTGGTAATACCGGTAGTAGCCATTGTGTTTTATGTACTGGCCAGCCTTGAGTTGATAGCAGAGGAAATAGAAGACCCCTTTGGCAACGACATGAACGACCTGCCCATGGACAAACTCGCTACCAACATACGCAAACACGTAAGCGAAATATTATAACTGTATGACCTTTTCGCTATTCCTGCAGAATATCTTTATCTTAGCCTGATAAAGAGTTGCACCCATGCGAACCATTGCTATAATAGTTACACTGATATTATTAACCATACAGGCTGATGCTCAGCAGCCGCGTGTAGGCTGTGTCAACAAGTCGATGAGGGTACAGGCCGAGCAGATGAAACACGATTTCAGAGCGCAGGGCATGGAAGTATATAAAGATGCCATGCTGGGTATGGCACCCGGGCAGCCGGCACCTATCGCTCTGCAGCTTACGGAAAAACAACTGTACCAGTTTATCCTGATTGGCGATGCCAATGCCAGCAAAATATACTTTGAACTGTACGACGGCCAGGATAACAAACTGGCTGAAAAAACCATCAAAAAAGGAGACGATAACAATTTCATCATCTACTCTTTCGTGCCGCAAAAATCAGATATATACTTAGTAGTACTGACGCAAAAAATAAAGGGGAAAGCTGATGTATGCGGTTCATTTACCATCATGCAAAAAGCACCGGCGGATAACAGCAAATAGTCAACTGCATGGATGTACAGATTGAACAAAGCTGGAAACAGGTATTGCAACCTGAA
>DATCSV010000268.1:0-6947 GCA_036568285.1 Flavipsychrobacter sp.
ATAAACGCGTTGGTACTGCCGGTTGATTAAAACTTAAAAAGAAATTAGCCACAATTCGGCTCATAGCCGACCTGGTCACCAGCCCAATTGCAGTTACTATACTATCTACCCCTGCTTTTGCATATTCTTCCCTGGCTTCCCTGGTCATGGATTTTGTCGCGGTCATATCTACCAGCAGCGGACGTGGTTTGCCCAACGATATTTTCTTTGAAAACTCCAGATTTTCCAATGCGCCTTTCAAATCGTGGACAGGCACAGGTTTATTAATGAATACCAGTATGCCATCATCGTCCAGCCAAAGAAATGAAGATCTGGACTCTATTGCTCTCTCCGGCGATGTGATAGTTTTGACCATTTTTCTCCTCTTCATTTATATGTGTATAAATGTTACGACTGCCTCCCCCCTTTCGCCTGGTATAAATATACTCATTTTTATCTTAATATACAGGGATATCTGCTGTCTATAACACAGTTTTATGGAGAAAGTTCTTGCACTTTGAAGTGGCTGAGACCACTCAACGTCAGCCCTTCATGCAAACTGTGAACTATTGACTATTTTAGCGCAAATTTTCTGACAGATGAACAAAGTAGTTGCCAATGCGGATGAGGCGATAAAAGATATAGAGTCGGGCATGACGCTGATGCTGGGTGGTTTTGGCCTGTGCGGTATACCGGAAAACTGTATCGCCGCCCTGGTGCGCAAAGGGGTAAACAACCTGACCTGTATATCCAACAACGCGGGCGTGGACGACTTCGGAATAGGCCTGATGCTGCAGCAGAAGCAAGTGAAGAAAATGATATCATCTTACGTAGGCGAGAACGCTGAATTTGAGCGCCAGCTGCTGAGCGGAGAACTGGAAGTAGACCTGGTACCACAGGGTACATTGGCTACACGTTGTATGGCTGCGGGCTATGGTATGCCTGCCGTATACCTGCTGGCGGGTGTAGGCACAGAGGTGGCAGAGGGTAAAGAAGTACGCAACTTCAATGGTAAAGATTACCTGCTGGAGGAGGCATTTGATGCTGACTTCGCAATAGTGAAAGCATGGAAAGGAGACAGGCTGGGCAACCTTATATATAAAGACACCGCGCGCAACTTCAATCCTATGATGGCTATGGCAGGTAAAATAACCATTGCCGAAGTAGAAGAACTGGTAGAACCCGGCGAGCTGGACCCGAACTATATCCATACACCCGGTATATATGTACACAGGATATTCCAAGGCATGGATTATGAAAAACGGATAGAACAAAAAACGGTGAGAGCCCGTAAATAATGCGATAATAGGATAATGCGACAATGTGCTAATTGAATTAAATGAGAACAGAATATAAAGGCAATCCACTGGTGCGGCACTCAATTGAGTTCTCACTAATGATTATAAAGTATGCTCAGGCTCTTGAAAATGACAAGAAATACATTGTCGCCAGGCAGGTGTTAAGAAGTGGCACATCTATCGGCGCTAATATTATGGAAGCTCAAAGTGCTGAAAGCAAAGTTGATTTTGTACATAAGCTCAAAATTGCTGACAAAGAGGCACATGAAACCTGGTATTGGTTGTATTTGTGCCAACACTCTGAGGGGTATAATTTTGATTCAGGACTTACACCGAAGCTTGAAGAAATAATGAAATTGCTGAATGCAATTGTTAGAAATACAAAAATGTAGTTTTATATAAATCTTGCCGCATTGCCGTATTATCGCATTGCCGCATTCTAAGGAGTACTATGGCACTGAATAAAGAACAAATAGCACAAAGGATAGCCCGCGAATTGAAAGACGGGTACTATGTAAACCTGGGTATAGGCATACCAACATTGGTAGCCAACTATATACCCGAAGGGGTAAACGTAGTGTTGCAAAGCGAGAACGGACTGCTGGGCATGGGGCCTTTCCCGTTTGAAGGTGAAGAAGACCCCGACCTGATCAACGCTGGTAAGCAAACCATAACCACGGTACCGGGCTCGGTGTTCTTCGACAGCGCCATGAGCTTTGGTATGATTCGTGCAGGAAAAGTGGACCTGACGGTACTGGGCGCTATGGAAGTAGCTGACAATGGTGACATCGCCAACTGGAAGATACCCGGCAAAATGGTAAAAGGCATGGGTGGTGCTATGGACCTGGTAGCTGCAGCCAAGAACATCATTGTAGCTATGCAGCACACTAACAAGGCTGGCGAAAGCAAACTGCTGCCGGCTTGCACACTGCCACTGACGGGTGTGCGCTGTATTACCAAGGTAGTGAGCGACCTGGGTGTGTTTGACATAACAGAAGACGGTTTCCGCTGTACAGAGTATGCACCGGGAGTGACCATTGAAGAAATAAAAGCGAAAACAGCAGGTAGGCTGACGATTGCTGATGATGTGAAAGAAATTACTTTTTAGTAATGGCAACTGATAGTGAATATATATTGTACCATAAGCCCAACTGCTCTACCAGTCAGCAGACTTTGAAAATGCTGAAAGAACATGGGGTAAAACCTCAACTACGCCTATACCTGGAAGATCCGCCTACCCCGGCCGAACTGGATGAATTGCTGAAGAAAATGGGGACGCGTGTGAGCAGCATCATCAGGACGAAAGAGCCGCTGTATAAAGAAGAGTACGAGGGGAAAAAGCTGACCAAAAAGCAATGGCTGAAAATACTATCTGAAAATCCGATTCTCATTAATCGCCCGATACTCATCAAAGGCGATAAAGCCATCATGGGGCGCCCACCGGAGGCAGTGTTGCAACTGCTGGATACATAGCCGGATATTCCCGTTTAGGGTAAGATTTACTATATTTAAGAGTAGTAATGAAGCTATTGTACCCGTTCATATTATTTATTGCCTGTTGCCAGGCTACTGTTCCTGCGCAGGCACAAGCCGATTCAGAAAAAGAACTGGTATATAAAATAGTAGATATACTCAGGAGCGGTGACGACTCATCTTATGCAGCACTGTTTCCGACTTTTAAGATGATGGGCGAGATGGTGGCCACTTACCAGCCACGCGACTCCTTCCAGATAGAGCGCATCAACAGGATACGGGTGAACATGCGGCATTTGCAGCAATTTGATCCCGAATATAATCCCACATTGGTAGGCCGTATGAACTTCGTGCGTAAGAAAGCTGCAGACTCGGGTGTGCATTGGGGCGATATACTGATAGCCAAATATGAGTTGGACAAACAGCGGCTGCCGTACGAGCTGATAGGCTTTGAACTGATAGCGCCCATACGCATGCAGGGGTTCATCTACATCAGGGATATGCTCACACGCAGGCGCTACGGCATAGCAGTGCGAGACATATATATGATGGGCGATAAATGGTATGGCGGCACAGTGCTGAATATACTGGAAGCCAGTAACGAGGCTGAATACGAGGAAGCGCTGGCCATAGAAGAAAAGGAACTGAAAAAACTGATGATATATAAGCAGCGCGGGCTGCTGGACAGCGTGCTGGCGGCCAGGGATAGTATAAGGAAGAGCCGGTTGTACGCAGGCAGCGGAGATGAGGAAGAGGAAGATACCGGCTCCGAACCTTTGTACAAAGACATTGCTGACAGGAAACTATACACCGGCTACTTTGACAAACAAGTAGAAGTGGAACTATACATACGGTTCATAAAAGGAACCTGCCCCGAAGCAATATGTTCTTTTGAAGCGATGTATAAATTTGGCGACCTGGATGAGTATATAATACTGGAGGTGGAACGCAAGCCTGACGGCACCTTTGTGATGACGGAAGAGGAACTGGGCGTGATGGAATTAAAGCTGCAGGGCAATACCCTTACCGGTACATGGACATCGGTACGTGATAAGACGGAATACGAAGCCTACCTGAAAGAGAAGGAAGAGATACGTGACCGCAAGCTGTATAAACTGGATAAGACCTACGAGGAAACTGTATGGCGATAAGCCTATTCGGCCATATCGGCCCTCATCTTTTCCAGGTATTCCGGCTCGTTCACTTCTTTGCCCGTCACTAGTGCTGAAAAATGTTCGGCACACACCTCTTCAGGGTGCAGCACATAAGGTGTGTTAGAACCGATGATGCTAAAGAGCTCCATTTTTTCATCCAGCTTGTATGTAACCGCTTTGCCGTCTTTAATGCGTGGCTTTTTGTTGCTGGCATCTCCCGTCACTACCAACAGGCTTATATCAATATAATCTTCTTCAAAAACGACACCGCCATCATAAGGTTTCTTGCTGTGCAGTACCAACACCATATCTTCCCCGGCTACTGTCACATAATGGCTGATGACCGGGCAATCAGGGTTAGTAATGTTCAGGCCGTTCATCGCCTCTGTCACATCTATGCGGTTGCAGGGTTTGAACCCTATGTTGTCATAGAGCTTATCTCTCAACAAAGCATTATGCCTGCTGAGTACATGGAATAACTCATGCGCTACCAGGGATGTGCTTACGCCCTCGTCTTTGTTGATGATAATTGCATTTTTTCTTGTGTAACCACCTGCGCCAAACTCTTCCATACAAGTAGACTTGATGAACAACACCGTATCGGGTAGTCGCAGTTTCATCTGTTTCGCGCGAATCGTGGTAGCCAATTCCCCGAAGGCTGCTTCTATTTTTTCCTGTTCAGCTGCGGTCCAGGTACGCATTTGTTTCCCGGCCATGGCCAGGTATTCAGCTTCAGTATGGCTCTTCTTATCGCGAAAACGCCCCTGCATATCAAAAGTAGAAAAGGAAGAAGTGTAATCATCCGGTTGTGTGATAAAGCGGGCGGCATCAGCACTGTCTGCAACCTGTATGGTCACATTCATAAACTTGAAATAGCCCGAAGCAGCAATACTGTTGACAGAGCAGGCTAGTAAAGCGCACAGTACCGGCAGGTATTTTAATGTCGAGATCATGTATAAAAATAGGGAAATTGATTTAGCCGGATACAGCTGTAAGTATTTATTTATAGGCCTATTGCCAACGGTAACCCCATGCTTGGCATCAATCCAGTAACTTTATGGTACAAACGAAATTATGGAGCAACCGGCTATAAAGACATTGGGAGAATTGAAACGTTCGGGTTATGTGCCTAAGACAGTGAAAGAAGAGGTAAGGAGTAACCTGATTGCAGCACTGAAAGAAAAAAAACAGACTTTTAAAACGGTATTAGGATATGAAGATACGGTGATACCGGATGTGGAAAGGGCACTGCTGTCGCGCCACAATATATTGTTCCTGGGGCTACGCGGACAGGCTAAAACCCGCATGGCGCGCGAAATGGTGAACCTGCTGGACGAATGGATACCCTACGTAGCCGGCAGCGATATCAACGACAGCCCTTTTGCGCCTATATCTTTGTATGCACGCCTGCTGGTAGAAAGCAAAGGCGATGATACACCTATAGAGTGGCTGCACCGCAGCCAACGTTACGGTGAAAAGCTGGCTACGCCTGATGTGTCTGTAGCTGACCTGATAGGTGATATAGACCCGATAAAGGCCGCTAATATGAGGCTGAGTTTTGCCGATGAACAGGTATTGCATTTTGGTATTATCCCTCGCTCTCACAGGGGTATCTTTGTCATCAACGAGCTGCCCGACCTGCAGGCGAGGATACAAGTATCGCTGTTCAACATACTGCAAGAAGGGGATATTCAGATAAGGGGGTTCAAGCTTAGGTTGCCGCTGGACATATTATTTGTGTTCACTGCCAACCCCGAAGACTATACCAACCGGGGCAGTATCGTTACCCCGCTGAAAGACCGTATAGAAAGTCAGATAGTGACACACTATCCCAAAACAGTGGAGATATCCAAAGCCATAACAGAGCAGGAGGCGCATATAACAGAAGAGCAACTGGCCAAGGTAGCCGTACCCGATATGTGCAAACTACTGGTAGAGCAGATAGCTATGGAAGCCCGTAAAAGTGAGTATGTAGACCAGAAGAGCGGTGTATCTGCCAGGCTGACCATCTCTGCTTACGAAAACCTGGTAAGCACTGCTGAGCGCAGGGCCTTGCTGCACGGTAGTGATAGCACACAAGCAAGGATATCAGACTTTACGGGCGTTATACCTGCCATAACGGGCAAGATAGAATTGGTGTACGAGGGTGAGCAGGAAGGGCCTGCCAATGTAGCTTACAGCCTGCTGGGCAAAGCCATCAGGAGTTTGTTCGTCCAATATTTCCCCGACCCGCAGTCGTTTAAAAAAGTGGGTAAGAAAGAAGGGCAAAAAGCAGGTAATAACCCCTACCAGCCTGTGATAGACTGGTTTGGCAATGGTAATAATTTATTAATACCCATAGATGCCAACGAAGAACAGTACCGCAACAACCTGTACAAAGTAGATGGATTGCATAGTGTGGTGAAACAGTACTACCCTAAGGCTGACCAAGTACAAGCCGCGCTGCTAATGGAGTTTATGCTGCACGGACTGGCAGAATATTCGCTCATCAGCAAGAAAGGTGTGGAAACCGGCGGATATAATTTCAGTGATATACTGGGTGGAATGCTCAATATGAGTTTTGGCAACGAAGAGGATAGCGAGGAGTATTAGAACCGCATTGGTATAATATTTGCGCAGGGAGGGAAAACCTATATAGAGGAAAATGAAAGATTTCAGTAAAGAAGTAAGTTATAAAACATCGCGCAGCGGCGGCAAGGGCGGCCAGAATGTAAACAAGGTAGAAACTGCGGTGGAGGCATGGTGGTGTGTGGACGAATCAAAAATGTTCACGCCGGAAGAGAAGATACTCATCATCAGTAAGCTGATGAACCGCATCAATAAAGACTGTTACCTGATCGTAAAGTCGAGTGAAACGCGCTCGCAACTGGAGAACAAAGAAATAGCCCTGAAGAAAATGACGCAACTGGTAGAGAAAGCGCTTATACGCCCTAAGAAGCGCAAGCCTACCAAAATAACAGCAGCCATAAAAGCCCGCCGCCAGGAAAGCAGGCGCCGCGAATCTCTGAAGAAACAAATGAGACGTAAAGACTGGTAGGTTAAT
>DATCSV010000269.1:0-4629 GCA_036568285.1 Flavipsychrobacter sp.
AGTAAGGCTCTGGCGTTTTGACCGCTGTTGCGAAACAACAGATGTAACCCACAACTTGCCAAACTGCAACTGTGTTTTAAGACCGAACAAGGACTGAACACCACTTATGAGCGAACTGTTGAGTGGAAAACTGACGTTACCCGCCTCTATTTTTTTAATGATCTCGTCTTCCTTACCAACGTACTCCAGTTTCTGAACGTTCTGGTAGTCAAAAGTTGCATTGGTGTTTTGACTGATATTCAGTTTCAGTTTGTCGCCTACTGTTGCCAGCAGGTTAACGTTCATCTGCATATCAAAGTCGAACACGCCATAACGCTGGGCACGCTGGGGCAGCGTAGGGTTTTGTACGTTTTGCCAGTTGCCGCCGAATGTTACATCTACGTTACCTTGTGGTTTTACGGATATCTTATCACCGCCAAATATCCTGTCGAACAGCCCGTCCTTGTACATTACCGGCATATCCGGCTTTTTGTTGAAGAGCGTCAGGGCGTCCATCCGGCGTTTCCAGTAGGCCTGCTCATCTTTCTCTGCCTGGTACTTCATGTACTCCTCAAAAGTCATGAAAGTGGGAGTGCTCAGGTAGCGGTCGCTCAGCTTCTCAGAAAAATAATACCTGTCATTTTCAGGGTCATATTCTACCTCCTTTTCAATATTCGATGGATCTTTCAGGTCTATGCTGGAAGGGTTTTGCTGTATGGGGTTGCCCTCATTATCGTAGATGGGGAACTGCAGTTTGATAGTGTCTTTGTTCCGGGCGGTACTATCAGGGTCCTGCGGGTCGTCGTAATCGAAGGGGTTGCGGAAATCACGGGCAGCCACATTCGCTATCACTATCAATAGTGATATGGCCAGTAATACTTTATATCCAAAATTCTGTTTACCCGTCACTTAATTTTCGTGTTTCCCAGGTTTTATAGCAACCGTAAAGCTTTTTTGATAATATCTTCCACACTTAGTTCGTCCGCATCTTCCACCTTGCTGATGGCAGCCTGGGCAGCAGGCTTGGCAATGCCCAGGTTTACTAAAGCAAATAACGCATCATTAGCGATTGTATTGTGCGGAGCCCCCGCTAATGTTGCACCTTGCGGCAACACATTCAATTTTCCTTTAAGTTCTAAGATAATACGCTGCGCTGTTTTGGCACCTATTCCTTTCACCCTTTGCAGGCTGTTCGCATCTTCCGATGCGATGATGCGCGAAAGCTCGTCGGGCTTGAGCGAGGAAAGGATAAGCCGCGCCGTAGCTGCTCCCACCCCACTGATACCCAGCAAGTGGCGAAATGTTTCGCGCTCCTGCTCATCGGCAAAGCCATACAGGACCCAGGCATCTTCGCGCACCTGCAGGTGCGTGTACAATCTGCACTTTTCCAAATGCTGTATTTTGCTGAACGTCTGTAAGGTGATATTGATCTCGTAACCAACACCATGCACAGCCATGTAAAGCAACGACGGGGATTTATACGTTAAATCCCCTTCCAGGTATGCGAACATATATTGTTTTTCAATTAGGGGCTGTAATTTAATATAATTTCCCCTACAAAACTGACAAAGAACAGGTTAAATGAAGATGACCGGCTATGTGGTTTATGTATATATGAATGGTGTCGCCGGTATCTTGTCCGGCATATTGTTTCAGGCAACAACAAATAGCCCTGTTATTAAGAAAATGAATATTTTCAAATAGTTGACAAACAATCATCAGCAAATGAGCTGTTGTGTTTTAATTCATTCATGACGTCTTCTTATTGGTTTCATTGAGTCGCTAAGCTGAGTTGTTGTCATTTAAGACCTGCATAACAAAATAAACCACTCAGCAATATCGGGGAGATAGGACAAACGGTATTTCAAAGAGCTCTTTAACAATAGATTAATAGCATCCCTTTACAAACAAAAACACGTTACTTTGACATTGTTAAAATAATAATTTGAACTAATAGTGAGACTAATGTGCAGTAACTGAACCATAATGTTACATTTCCCGCGAAAAACAATTATTTTAGCCCCAAATTTTTCAATATGAATTTCCCCGAGAATTTAAAGTACACCAAAGACCACGAGTGGCTGCAGATAGACGGAGATACTGCAACAGTAGGCATTACAGATTTTGCCCAGCGCGAATTGGGTGACATAGTATTTGTAGACATAGATACAGAAGGTAAGGCACTGGGGGCTAACGAGATATTCGGTACCGTAGAGGCTGTAAAAACCGTTTCTGACCTGTTTTTGCCTGTAGCAGGCACCGTAAAAGAGGTGAACAGGGACCTGGAAGGTACGCCTGAGGCAGTAAACCAGGACCCTTACGGAAAAGGATGGATGATAAAAATGACTATTGATAACCCTGCTGAAACAGAAGGACTGATGGATGCCGCAGCATACCGTCAAATGGTAGGAGAATAATGTGGATCATTTTCACATCCGCATCACCGTATAAGAAAAGAGCAAGGTGGCTGGCTATCGGCTGGACCTTGCTCATTTTCATTTTATGCCTGCTGCCGGGCAATGAACTGCCTAAAGTAAATGTGCCCTTTATTGACAAATGGGCGCATGTGATATTGTTTGCGGGATTTTCATTCCTGTGGCTGTGTGCAGGGCCTACCACGAGGTGGCTGCCGCTTACACTTCTGTTGGCTATATCCGTATTTGTGGGTTGGCTGGTAGAATATATACAGGGCAACTTTGTGCCCGGACGCTACCAGGATGATATGGACACAATAGCTGATGCTGTAGGAGGACTCGCAGGAATAATAATATTTGTCGTTATTTCGTTTGTAGCTATTAAAAGGACTGAACAATAATGTATAGGAGCAGAGCGCCTTTGCGTATAGGACTGGCCGGGGGTGGCACAGATGTGAGCCCTTATTGCGATATATATGGCGGGGCAGTGCTCAATGCTACTATATCACTGTACGCCCATGCCAATATAGAGCCTGCGGAAGACAACACCATTACCATAGTGGCTGCCGACCGTGGAGAGAAAGAAACATACCCGCTACAGGATAAGCTTCCCATAAACGGGCACCTGGACCTGGCCAAGGGTGCATACAACCACATCGTTGCTAAGTATGGCAATGTGCCATCAGGTTTTACACTTACTACAACGGTTGACGCACCGGCGGGCAGCGGGCTGGGCAGCTCGTCCACGCTGCTGGTGGCTATAATCGGTGCGTTTAAAGAATGGCTGCAACTGCCGCTGGGCGAGTATGACATAGCGCATATGGCTTATGAGATAGAGCGCGAAGAACTGGCTATGGCAGGGGGCAAGCAAGACCAGTATTCGGCGACCTTTGGCGGCGTCAATTATATGGAGTTCTATGCCGGCGACCGGGTAATCGTTAACCCTTTGCCACTGAAAAAAGAAATACTGTTTGAGCTGGGTAATAATCTGCTGCTGTATTTTACTGCTACCAGCCGACTGTCCTCTACTATTATAGAAGCGCAGACGAAAAATGTAAAAGATAACAATGCACAGTCTATAGAGGCCATGCACCAGTTGAAGAAGCAGGCCGAAATGATGAAGGAAGCCTTATTGAAGGGCAAGGTAGACGAGGTGGGGCCGATACTGGATTTCGGTTTCCGGTACAAGAAGCAAATGGCCGCCGATATTTCGAATAAGGCACTGGATAAGATATACGACACGGCACTGGCGCACGGTGCCACAGGCGGAAAGATAACCGGCGCCGGTGGTGGTGGATTTATGATGTTTTACTGCCCCGGCAATACAAGGTACGCTGTAGCCGAAGCCCTGAAACAGTCGGGCGGAACAATGAACAGGTATGACATAACAGAACAGGGGCTGTTTACCTGGACAAAGTAATAAGATGGAATGTATCATACTGGCAGGCGGATTGGGCACAAGGCTGCAAAGCGTGGTACAGGACGTGCCTAAATGCATGGCACCCGTAGTCGGAAGGCCTTTCCTCCACTACCTGTTTGACTATGCAGAGCAGCAGGGATGCAGCAGGGTGATACTATCGCTGGGATATAAACACGAAGTTGTTACAGAGTGGCTGGCGACACAGCAAAGAGTTTTCGCCATTGACTATGTGATAGAAACAGACCCCCTGGGTACAGGCGGTGGCATACAACTGGCTATGCAAAAGGCTAGCAAACAACATATAGCTGTGTTGAACGGTGATACTATGTTCCGGGTGCCGCTGAAGACGATGATGCAATTTCACTTGGACAAGGAGGCAACCACCACAGTGGCGCTTAAACCGATGATGAACTTTGACAGGTACGGGCTGGTAAACACAGATACGGACAACCGGATCATTCAGTTTGAAGAAAAGAAATACCGGGCAGAAGGACTGATCAACGGCGGGATATATATTATCGACAAAGACGCATTGGCATCGAAGAACCTTCCGGAAAAATTTTCTTTTGAAAAAGACTATTTTGAAGCCTTTGTACACGAAGGCAATATGTATGGCTTTGTGAGCGATGGATACTTTATTGACATTGGCATACCTTCGGACTACGAGCGTGCGCAAAAAGATTTAGGATAAAAACAATGAAAATTGCTATCATAGGTTCTGCACACCCGCTACGGGGCGGGGGTATCTCCACCTTCAACGAGCGAATGGCAGAGGTATTGCAGGAGCAGGGCCACGAGGTAGCTATCTATTCGTTT
>DATCSV010000270.1:0-6695 GCA_036568285.1 Flavipsychrobacter sp.
ATATGGATACCCATCCGGAGGCGGGAAGCATTGGACCACGGCTGATAGACGGGCGGGGGCAATACGCCCCTGACGGCAAAAAGTCTTTCCCAAGCCTGTCGGTGGCTATATTCAAGACCACAGGCATCAACAAAATATTCAAGAACTCACCCTACTTCAATAAATATTATGCCGTACATGTGAAAGAGCATGAAACGGCTGAAGTAGACATACTCTCAGGCTGCTGCATGATGGTGCGGCACAGCTTGATAGATAATGTGGGCGGAGCCTTTGACGAAGCTTATTTCATGTACTGCGAGGATTTTGACCTTTGCTACCGCATACAGAAAGAGGGATACAAGAATATCTACTACCCTGAAGTGACACTGATACACTACAAAGGAGAAAGTACCCGCAAAGCCACCATATCGCATGTGCGGATATTTAACGATGCCCTTTCCGTATTCGTGCGGAAGCATTATTCCAAAACGAATGCCCGGTTGTTCATCATGCTTATCAATGTTGGCATAGTATTGAGAGCTGTGCTAAGCGTGGTGAAGCAACTGCTGAAGGTATTGCGCCTGCCCATCTTTGACGCAGCCATATTGCTGGTCACACTGGCATTTATGACTACCTTTTGGGTGGAGGAGGTGAAAAACATCCTGCCGATACCGCTGGATTCTATTTTGAAGACCTTCCCTGTATATATAGGTATATGGGTGCTCAGCCTGTTTTTCAACGGTGTGTACGACCAGGCCTACAAAGCCCGCCGGGTAGTAAGGGGCATGGCTATAGGAACGGTGGTGATACTCGCCTATTATGGCTTGCTGCCACCTGAGCTGCGTTATTCAAGGGCCATCATTATTTTTTCAGCGTTTATAGGCACAGTAGCTATGCTGGGGCTGCACGGCCTGCTGCACAGGCTGGGCATCTTTAAATTCATACGCTACGACGAACTACCCGGCAAAGGAGTGATAGTAGCACACGAAGCAGCTTACGAGCAAACCATCCGGACACTGAAGAATATCCACTTTGCACCAGAGATAACCGGCAGGATAGAGCCATCAACTACCAAAGGTGATGCCCTGGCCACCCTGCCCGAACTCAGGGACTTTGCATATGCTGCCGGTACTGAGGAAATCATCTTTTGCATCAACGGACTGAGCTATGCAGAAATGTTCAGGCAAATGGACCTGTGCGGCAAGCAGTATGAATATAAAATACATCTTCCGGGCAGCAACAGCTTTGTAGGCAGCAACTCCAGCCAGTCTGCCGGCGACCTGTATACGCTTGACAGGCGCTACAACCTGTCAGACTTTGCCAAGCAGCGAAACAAACGCCTGATAGATGTATTCTCTGCACTGGCATTCATTATACTGTTCCCCGTACTCGCTTTCAGGGTGAAGAAGCCCGGGCAATTTTTCAGCAACTGCGTGGATGTATTGAGGGGCAGCCGTACCTGGGTAGGATATAGCCAATACCACTCATCTCTGCCGCCTGTAAGGCCCGGCATTCTGCCGCCGCACAATATAATAACAGGATATAATCCTGATGATGAAGCAGCGCATAAACTGGACGTATTGTATGCCCAGGACTATTCTTCTGATACTGATATCCGCCTGTTACTTAAGAATTTTAAATATCTGGGAGGTTTTTAGTAAAAAGATTTTGCAAAAATCAGAAGTTGGTTATTTTTGCAATCCCAATTGACATTCCTCTTCGGTGGAAATACAAAGGAAAACAATATTCCTCCTTAGCTCAGTTGGTTAGAGCACCTGACTGTTAATCAGGGGGTCTCAGGTTCAAGTCCTGAAGGGGGAGCCATCTCAGACAGGTTAGCATTATCGCTAACCTGTTTTCTTTTTAAAGCGTTGCTGGTATTGCAATACAAGGCGAAAAACTGATTCAATTTTGTGGTTCGATATTTGTTATTCTCAAAAACCAATTTTTCTGGGAATATCGAACCAATGATTCTTTGTTTGGTATGTACATCTACAGCCTGAAAGTATTGGCTGAGATTACCAAGTAAATTTAACCCGAACGATAAGTATTTTTCATATTCAGAAGGAATTAAGGAAATAGTAGCATGGGACATCACTAAGTTTGCTTCCTCTTCGTTTAGCCTATCCATTACCATCTTATAATCCTTTTCTTTAACATATCCATTTGAGGCAAAAAACTTTTCGGTATAGTCCCTTTGCTTTTGCTTAATATCTTCAATCTCTTTCTCCAGCTTCCTTTTTTGGGCTTCTGAATCTTCAAATTGAATTTTAAATAGGCTTTCTAAGGTTAATTGATATAAAAAGAGTATTTCCTTTCGCGGTGTAAACTGCTTCAAATATTGATAAAAAAGAACATTCGTACTCTCTGCGTGAATGCTATAGCTACAACCATACTTCCTCTGGCAATGGTAATAGTGATAGCGCCCACCATTACCAGTTGAAGCGCTGCCAGTCATCTTGTTACCGCATTTTGGACAAAATAGAAACCCCCTTAGAAAAAGCTCCTCTCTTCTTGTATTACCTTTATAAGGTTTTTTCTTGCCCTCCAGAATCTGCTGTACTTTGTAGAATGTGCTTTCAGATATTAGAGGCGCGTGTATGCCCTTTACTCTTTTTTCTGGTATCTCCCGACCGCTCTCCGTATATGCATGACGGGTAATTACTCCGGCATATAAAGGGTTTTTAAGAATGTTATAGAACGTACTCTTTGCAACTTTTAGTCCTTCGTTTACAGCTTCTCGCCTTACTTGATCTGCGCTAAATAGGCCAGTCGCCATTTTCTCAAAACACTTGGCTACAATATGTCCCTTTTCATTAGGTACTATTAATTTCGTAACAACGTCATTCTTGTACCCGATAGGTGCTCTCCACATCCAGCGACCTTCTTCCAAGCCCTGACGCATAGCACTTGTTACATTTCTTGCTTTTATCAAATTTTCATATTCTGCTGAAGCTGAGTTGATTGTGTTTGAGTAGTATAATGAAGGATCCTGGAAGTCATATAGACCCTCCATTGAGGTATAAAGTTGTATGTTTTTTGATTTCAGTAAATCTACCATCCTTCGAGTTTCACCCGCATTCCGGGAAAATCTATCTATCTTCGTTACTAGTAATATATCAGGCTTATTTTGCGATATTCTTTTATTAAGACCTAATTCAAATTCGGCCCAGGATCGTCTCTTAAAGCTTTTGGCGGACTGCCCCTTTTCGTAAATTACATCAATTACAATCCAACCTTTATCCTGGCAATGGCGCATTAGTTCTGCTTCCTGTTGTCGAATTGATAATCCTTTAGTTTGCTCTTCAGTAGAGACTCGTAAGTAGAGAATTACTTTCTTGTTCATGCTTGAAATTCTTATAGTGTTCCAATGCGATTAAAGCAAGTTGTTCAAGTTGTTGCTTTATAAATTTAATATCCTCGTTTGAATAGTTGATGACATCTCCTTTCTGCTGGTTATTCATTAAAATCTCATGACACATCTTCATGCTAAGCATATACCTATGTATTGCTTACCATCGAGCAGCCTATGGTAACTATTAAACTATTTTTCTTAGTTACTACAAGTACTTTGTACTTGCGTTTAACTACTTCATACAAATTGATATTGTATAATTGAAGAGCAAGCTGCTCGAGTTTGCGCTTCGCAATAGCTTGTGTATTTGGCTTGTGTCTCTCCGCGAATGTGGCGATGTGAATGCTAATGTTTCTATTATGCCCTCGTGCGTCTATTTCAACCTTTTAAGCTGATGTAAAACTACTATTAGCGACTGATATTACAATAGTTACAAAATATATTTTTATAAATATTTTGCTACTATACAAAATTTTTTGACTGTTTTTCTCTAATAAATGGGAAAAATATTTTTTTAGAATGGGATACAGAAAACTGTTTATCTTAAATAAGAACTTGCTCCAGTTTTGATTTCCATTTCATCCAGTCCGGCATGATCTTACTCTGCAAATCGTAAAAGGCGTTTGTATGATTATGATGAACTAAATGGCAGAGTTCGTGAATAATTACATATTCAATACAACCTTTTGGTGCTTTAATCAATTCCGGATTAAGCATTATTTTACCGTTACTCGTACAGCTTCCCCACCTCTTTGACATGTATCTAATAATCATATCCGGGTGTTGAAGGCGGTATTTATCAAACTTAGGTAACAATTCCTTCAACACCTGATCGAATATTGATTTTGAGCGACTTCTATACCATCTGCCTAATTCTTGCTCTATTTCGTTTTTAGATACTGTTCTCACCCCGACACATAGATATCCGCGATATAGCTTGATGTAAGAGCTATCAGCTTCAGTTATCTTTAAACGATATTGTCTACCAAGGTATAAGTGAGTTTCCCCATTGACAAACTTCCTTGGTGGCGTTTTGGGTTTGAATAAATTAAAGAAGCTGACCTGTTTTAGAATCCAGGGGGCCTTTTGCCGAATTTTTGCGATTACAACTTCATCCGACTTAGATGACGGCGCCGATACCTTGACTTCGCCATCCGGATAAACTTTTATACTCATGTTTTCTCTGTCAGAAAAATGAATACTGACATCAAATTTTGCTGAACCGTATTCTATTGTAACTCTACTCACTTAGCAAATTTTACACGCGTAATCTTTTCGATGTCTGCCACCAGGCTGTCAATTTGTGTTAGCTGAATATGGAGATGGTATTTTTCCTTAAAATCAAAAATCAGGTCATCTAAATCAATTCGCAATTTACCAATTATATCATTATTGTTGAACCAGTCAACTATTGGGATACTATTGTAAAAAACATTTGATTGCACTACCTCATCAATTGCAAGTGCAATTTTTTCACTTATACCATCTTTGTTATCCTTTTCCGCCAAAGCATCTTTAAACTCATCTTTTATAAGGTTAAAGTAGGCTATAGCAGTTTCATTTCCCCTTAACGATGTTGGGATGCTATCTTTATTCCCATTCAGAAACTCTTTTTCCAAAGATTTGGTACGGGACAGGTATTCTGCTTCATCAATCCTATGTTGCCTGAACTCTTCAATTGTCTCTTTAATAAGTTCCGACAGACGTTTGAGATAAGTGTGCCCTTCAGTCATCTTAAGACTTATTGCCTTTATAGTACGGCTTGCAATGTGATCAGCTTTTGCTGCTTTTCCGGTTATTTTCTCAACCTCTGCTTCGCGTGCTTCTTTATTGAAGATGTCCACCAATCCCGTCACCTTCATCACCTCACCGTCTGAGGTTATGTGTTTATCAATCAGTTTCTGCACTTGCTTCTCATATTCTTTATAATCTATTGCATCCTGGTATCTTCTTTTTACCGACACCCTCAAAGCGAGGAAAAATTTAGCATCACTCCTGTATTTATTGACCTGGCTTTCAGGAGTGGACTTTGTCCATTCATAATTTGAAAACGCCAATTTCAACAGCCTTACAAATGCAGACAGCTTTTCATAATAAACGTACCTGATTGCCTCGTCTCTCAATAATTGCTCGTATGCCTCCGTATCATATTTGTTGCCTACCTGCTTAAATACATCCCACAATTCAGAGTGTGCCTGTGGTAATTCTTCAATCTCCTCACTCATTTTCACCAACGCTCCCCGCAAATCCTCAGTATCGTAATCCTCAAGGCCTGAGTATGTCTCTAATGCATCATCCAGATGTTCGAGGTTGCCGTAATAATCCAATATATATCCATAATCCTTGCCGGGATATACCCGGTTTACCCTGGCAATAGCCTGTAGCAAAGTATGCTCCTTCAGTTGCCTTGTTAAGTATAATACCGTATTTCTTGGCGCGTCAAAACCTGTCAGCAGTTTGTCTACAACAATTATTATTTCCGGTTTGTCATCATACTTAAATGAGTTGATGACAGACTTATTATACTGCTTTTCAGAGCCGTATTTATCCATCATTGCCTGCCAAAACGATTTTAGCTTGTCATCAGACTGCTCAAAAGCATCTTCCTCACCTTCACGCATATCCGGGCCTGAAATGAGTAGCGCTACATCTATTTTCCCAATTTCCTTTAGTTTTTCCCTATACCTGAGGGCTGATTTCTTGTTGGGGGCTACCAACTGGCCTTTTAACCCGGTGCCCTGGAAGGTGTCTACAAAATGATTTGTTATATCCCATGCAGTACTCTCAATAAAGCTATCAGACTGGACAATAGCGTTTCGGGTTGAGAATTTTCTTTTTAAGTCCGCTTTGCCATAATCTGTTAAAGGTTCGGATACCTTATCAAAAAAGTTATCCAGGGGCTTTTCGTTAACATTCAGGATATTATGTCTTCCTTCATATAGCAATCGTTTTACCTGCTCATCTTCAACGGCATCTTTAATGGAATATATGTCTATAAGACCTCCGAATTTTGCAGCAGTATTCTTTTCCTTTTTCATCAGAGGCGTACCTGTAAATGCCAGGAAAGAAGCATTAGGGAACACCTGTTTAACTTTTACACCCATAGGGCCATAATGGCTTCTATGTCCTTCGTCTACTAAAATGAAAATATTATTATCAATGAAGCCCGCTTTTGACTTCCTCAATACAGATTCAAACTTGTTAACAACCGTGGTAATAATACTGTCATCTTTCTGAAGCATCATACCTAACAGGCTGCTGTCTTTCAGAAACTCTCTTTCCCCGGCGTCGGTTAATGGCTGGCCTATGTATTTTTTTACAGCTACTTCTGAAGCTCCGGTGGTTGCCTGCCGCACTTCTT
>DATCSV010000271.1:0-3609 GCA_036568285.1 Flavipsychrobacter sp.
TCATAGCTTCCTCCTGCCTGATCTGCTCTTTTACAATGCATTCATAGCCGTTGGCCTCCAGCCAGCGGGTGAGTATACTATGCATCGGTGCAGCTATCAGCACTTTCTTACTCATGAATAATACTCTTTATACAACCTGACAAAATCTGCCACCGGCAGTTGCTCCGCCCTTTTGTCCATTATAGGGTCCTTCAGCGCCTCTTCATTCAACAGCGACTTCAGCGCATTCCGCAGTGTCTTGCGCCGCTGCCCGAAGGCTGCCTTTACTAATATCGTGAACTTCCTCTTGTCGCTGATGCCATATGGATTGCCGGTATTGACAAACCGCAGCACCCCGCTTTTCACCTTAGGCGGTGGGGTAAAGCAGTTCTCATGCACATCAAACAGGTACTCCACCTTGAAAAATGCCTGCATCAGTACGCTGAGTATACCATACACCTTGCTGCCATGCTGCGAGCATATCCGCAGTGCCACCTCCTTCTGAAACATACCGATCACCTCGTCCACATCTTCTTCCCATTCCAGCATCTTGAAGAGTATCGGCGAGGAGATATTATACGGGAAATTGCCTATCACGCTGAACCGGCCGTCAAATGGTTTACCGGCCTTTAGTATATCCTTGTGAATGATTTTACCTTTCAAGTCGGGGTAGGTAGCTTCCAGGTATTCTATCTTTTCGCGGTCCAGTTCTATGGCCTTGTAGTCGATGCCCTCCTGCTCAATAATGTACTTGGTGATGGCCCCGCCGCCGGGGCCTACTTCCAGCAGTTGCAGTGGCCTGCGCTCAGGTATTTGTTCCACTATCTTCATACACATATTTTCGTCGTGCAGAAAATGTTGCCCCAGGCTCTTCTTTAATGTGTATGGCTGTTTCAATGTATTAATACAGTTAGTGCAATTCCTTGATCCGTTTCAATTTCGATGGGCAAAGTTAGGTTTAAACAGGGCAACCTATTACCTTGTGCCCTAACTTTGTGCAACATATTTTATAATAGTTACAGATGAAATTCAGTATTATACAGAAAGAGCCGAAGAAAGACCAGCTAATTATCGCAGACGACATAAAAGGGCTGAAGCAGACCTCGCTTACCAAAGAAGAAACAGCCTACGTGCAGAAAGCCTACCAGGACAAGCACGCACTCATCACCCTCAACCGCTACGACAAACATATTTTCGTATACATACCGGAAGAAAAACCTACGGACTGGCAGTTATCTGAGGCGATACGCGAAACAGGTGCAACTGTACAGGGCATAGCCGCCAAACATAAAATAACAGAACTGTGCATTCACAACCTGTCTAAACACAGCCATGCTGCCTACCTGCTGGCAGAGGGTATGGCGCTCGCCAATTACCAGTTCTTAAAATACCGGTCCGATGCAGGCAAAATGGCAACCAGCCTGCATACCATCAGCTTTACACAAAAATCCATTACGCTGAAGGAGGTGCAGCAGCTCACCATCACTACCGATGCAGTGGCTAAAGCGCGCAACCTGGTAAACGAACCGCTGAACTACCTGAGCGCCGTACAACTGGCTAAAGAAATAGCCGCCCTGGGCAAAGAGGCGGGCTTTAAAGTAACCACACTGCAAAAGGCCGCTATAGTGAAAGAGAAGATGGGAGGCATACTGGCGGTTAATAAGGGCAGCCAGCAACCGCCCACTTTCACAGTAATGGAATACAAGCCTAAAAAGGCACTGAATAAAAAACCAATAGTACTTGTGGGCAAGGGTGTGGTATACGATACCGGGGGATTATCCCTGAAACCCACGCCCAACAGTATGGACCGGATGAAGAGCGACATGAGTGGTTCTGCAGTGGTATCGGCAGGTATCTATGCCGTTGCCCGTATGCAACTGCCGCTGCATGTAATAGCACTGGTACCCGCTACCGACAACCGCCCCGGCGAAGAAGCCTATGTACCCGGTGATGTTATCACAATGTACAGCGGCACTACCGTAGAGGTACTGAACACAGATGCCGAAGGCCGCCTCTTACTGGCCGATGCACTGCATTGGGCCAAGCGTTACAATCCCGAGCTGGTGGTTGACTTCGCTACGCTTACAGGTGCTGCTTCGGTAGCTGTGGGCCCGCATGGTATAGTGTGCATGGGCACGGCAGGCGATGAAGTAAAAAAACAATTTCACGATAGCGGCTACCGCCAGTACGAAAGACTGGTTGAATACCCGCTGTGGGAAGAATACGGAAAGAAACTGAAATCGGACATAGCTGATATGAAGAACATAGGCGATGGCAACGGCGGTGCTATATCTGCAGGCAAGTTCCTGGAACATTTTACCGCATATCCATGGATGCACTTCGACATCGCAGGCGTATCATTCAACACGGCTAAGAAAGGATACTTACCCAGCGGCGGCACCGGCTACGGCGTACGCATGTTGCTCGACTTCCTGCTGCACTATGGTAAAAAATAAATAACATTAAAGCTACAAGGCAACAAAAATGCAAACAGAAAAACCGGTAATAGGCATAACCATTGGCGACATCAACGGCATCGGCCCGGAGGTCATCATCAAAACCCTGGCGGACAACAGGCTGTTGGAGTTATGCACGCCCGTCATATTTTCATCCAACAAGGTTATCAACTACTACAGGCGTGCGGTAGAAGACCAGCATTTCAATTTTCACAGCACCAAAGACCTGGGCAACCTGAGCCATAAGCAGGTGAATGTATTCAACTGCTGGGAGGAAGAAGTGCCTATACAGCCCGGTGCGCTGACCGAGGCCGGTGGCAAATACGCAGTACGCTCGCTGATGGTGGCTGCCCAATGCCTGAAAGACGGGCAACTCGACGCTATAGTTACTGCCCCCATACATAAATCCAATACTCAGGTACCCGACTTTCCATACACAGGGCACACGCCTTTTTTCAAAGACAAATTTGGCGCTAAGGACGTACTGATGCTCCTGTATCACAACCAACTGCGTGTAGCTCTGGCTACTGAGCACATACCTGTATCTAAGATAGCGGGCTACATTACTAAAGAAGCGCTTACATCTAAGCTGAACCTGCTGAAAGACAGCCTGCTGAAGGACTTCGGCATCATGAAACCGAAGATCGCAGTACTGGGCCTCAACCCGCATGCGGGCGACAACGGCAGCATAGGCGACGAAGATAAAAACATCATCACCCCACTGATAGAACAGATGCAGCAACAAGGCAACCTGGTGTACGGGCCATATGCTGCTGATGCTTTCTTTGCACGCGGCAGTTATACTGAGTTTGATGCTGTACTGGCCATGTATCACGACCAGGGACTGGTGGGTTTCAAAACACTGGCACAGGGTATGGGTGTCAACTATACAGCAGGGATGCCTGTAGTACGCACCTCGCCCGACCACGGCACCGCCTTCGACATTGCAGGAAAAAACATAGCTGATGAATCATCTTTCAGGGAGGCAGTGTTCCAGGCGATAGATATTCTGCGCCAGCGCGAAGAATACGCTACCAACACCGCCAACCCCCTGGTACGCACTGTAGAAGAAAGGTCGAACAGGGACAAAGTGGTATAATCAACATTACATCAATAACTCAACTCGTTAATAATCCCCGCAAATTGCGGGGATTTTCTTTTTTACTCGCTTAGT
>DATCSV010000272.1:0-5150 GCA_036568285.1 Flavipsychrobacter sp.
CAAGCCATGCCGCAGGGGGCGAACTTGTATATCAACATATGGGCGGTTCCACGTACAGGTTCATTTTTAAATTTTACAGGGACTGTGGTAAGAATGGTTCTTCAACAGCACCCGAGCCGAACGCTGTCACTTTGTGCTTTATAAATGAATGTACCAATGTAAGCGGCACCAGGACGATGACAAAAATGAGTTCTCCCCTACCAAACGGTAATACGAATGGAGCCCAGGTATCTACCGGTTGTGCCAACCAGAAAAGCGGATGCGATAGTTTAGGATCTGCTATTCCCGGCTATAGGGAATGGTGGTATAGTTATGATTTCACATTGCCCGCAGCTTGCAGCAGCTGGAGGTTTTCTGTGCAGGTAAGTGTTAGAAACGCTTCGGATAACATAGTCGGTACGCCGAACTTTTATGTAGAAACTTTTCTTAATAGCGTATTGGCCGCCGGCAACTCATCGCCTGTGTTTTCTGTAAAACCCGTTCCTTACGTGTGTATAAACCAGCCGTATAAATATAATAACGGTGGTATTGATCCTGACGGCGACTCGGTGGCATTCGAAGTGCTTACTCCGCTGACGCAAAACGGCGGTTGTGCATCAAATACCTTCAACTGTACGTACCAGGCAGCGTCTCCTTCTTTATCTATTCCCTCCAACCCCTTTCAGACTAACAATACTTTTACACTAAGCGCCACAACAGGAGAACTTAGCTTTACACCGTCGCTGCAGGGCAACCATACAGTGTCTGTTCGGGCAAACGAATACCGGAATGGTGTAAAAATTGGTTCCGTGATGCGGGATATACAAGTGCAGGTGTTGGGGACCTGTACGGGCACCAACACAACGCCTACCATAGCCAACGACTCGGCCAGTGTAACCGGCGCGGCTACGTATACAGGAGGAACTGTGGTTGGGTGTGCTACTAAGCAATTTACATTCTGCTTTAACATTAAATCGACGGATACTGCGGCGAAACTTGTAGCCACTGACAACCATGGCACAGCAATGCCGGGCTCTACCATATCGTATACAAATCTGCAAACAGATTCTGTAAGGGCGTGTGTTACCTGGACACCATCTGCTACCGATACAGGCACGCGCGTTTTTGTTGTAACAGTTAAGGATTCCAGTTGCGTTTCCGGGTCGGTTCCCATCAGTCACGCAATAACGGTTCCCGTATACGTATGGGCTGTTACTACTGCGCTGAAGGATACGACGATATGTGCGGGGCAAAGTGTACCATTAACAGCGGTAGGAGGCAGCGCTTATATATGGTCCGTTGTTTCAGGAGGCGCACCGATCACCTCGCTTAGTTGCACATCGTGTAAATCCCCTGTTGCCACTCCATCTGTTACCACTAGTTATGTAGTCAACTCCAATAGCTCACAGGTGTGCAATCAGAATACGGATACTGTAACAGTCACCGTACTGCAACTGCCTGTTGCCAGTGCCACCAGCAACTCACCCGTATGCCCGGGCGATACCCTGAAGCTATTTGGCAATACAGTCTCGGGTGCAACATACAGCTGGACAGGTCCTAATGGATTCACATCCACCCTGCAAAATCCAGTGATACCTAATGCGCAAACGGCAAACTCAGGCTTCTATGGCTATTCGCTTATACAAAACGGTTGTACCTCTCAGCCTTTTATAATGCAGGTATATGTAGGGCCGCCGGCGGCACCTGTTGCATCCAGCAACAGTCCTGTTTGCGTGGGCAACCAGTTGATACTTACAGCAACCACCATATCCGGAAATACGGTTACTTACCACTGGTCCGGCCCCAACAGCTTTACATCAAATCAGCAAAACCCGATTATCAGCAGTGCTACCTATGCTGACTCTGGAAATTATATAGTATATGCCACCAAAGATGGTTGCGTCACATTCTCGGATACGGTAAACATAAAGGTAAACGGGTTGCCCGCTGCTCCTGTGGCAACAGCAGATACCGTTACTTATTGCCAAAATGTTACAGCCTCGGCATTGACAGCTACAGGCACTAACTTGAAATGGTATACGGTTCCTACGGGAGGCTCGGGAAGCAGTTCGCTTATCCCTTCCACTACCGCAGCCGGCACTTTCACATATTACGTGTCGCAAACGGATGTTAACGGATGTGAAGGCCCGCGCGATTCGGTCAAGGTTATCGTAACGCCCAAGCCGGCCAACCCGGGAGTTACCTCAAACCTTTCATATTGCCAGGGAGAAACAATACCGGCACTGACGGCCACGGGTACCAACCTGAAATGGTACACTACGCCATTTGGCGGTTCGCCATTGAGTGGAGCACCCGTACCCAGCTCTGCCACACCGGGCAGCACTACATTCTATGTTTCACAAACCAGCAATACTACGGGTTGTGAAAGCGACCGCACGCCAATAACGGTAACTATATTTGCAACGCCTGCACCGCCGGTTACGGCGTCGCCTGTTTCCTACTGTGTGGGTGGCCCGGTAGCACCCGCCCTGTCTACTTTGGTAACAGGTACAAATATTAAATGGTATGCAGATTCAACGGGTGGCACAGGCAGCAGCACTCCGCCATCAGTTAGCACGGCTACACCCATGACAGATACCTTCTATGTATCTCAGACTATCAATAATTGCGAAGGGAAACGTGCTATGCTGATAGTTGTAGTAAATGCTATACCGGCCCCTCCGCAAACATCCGATACAAGTTATTGCCAGTTTGCCACAGCAGCTGCATTAACAGCCACAGGACAAAACCTGCTCTGGTATACAGTGCCTGCAGGTGGTTCGGGTACATCTATTGCCCCGGTGCCCTCTACAGCAAATGCCGGCGTATTTACATATTATGTTTCGCAAACAGTGAATGGCTGTGAAAGTTTCCGTGATTCAATAAAAGTGACTATATACGCGAAGCCGCAGCCTCCGGTAGGCAACGATGATTCGATTTGCCAATTCTCTACACCGGCACCGCTTACAGCTACGGGTGTCAATCTGCGCTGGTACTCAATACCGGTAGGTGGCGTTGGCAGCTTTGTGGCTCCTACACCCGCTACTACTACACCGGGAACATATTTCTGGTATGTAAGTCAGCAGGTAAATGGTTGTGAGAGCGACCGCGATACTATAGAGATCGAGATAGTAGCACAACCGGCGCCACCGCAGGCAGATTCTATTGAGTACTGCCTCAACGGTACCGCTGTTCCGCTGACAGCCGTTGGCCAGAATCTGTTATGGTATTATTTCCCTATTGGCGGCGTAGCAACTCAAATTCCCCCTACACCTAATACATCCCAGGTAGGCGTCACCAACTATTATGTATCGCAAACTATTAATGGATGCGAGAGTAGAAGGGATACACTGACGGTAATAGTTGATACTATCATTACAGCACGAATAACACTCAGCGATTCTATGTTCTGCGTGTACGATTCCATTACTGTAACACAAACCGGCCAATTGCCGGATACCAGCAACTTTACCTGGACATGGTCGGGCGGTACTATATTGTCAGGCGATTCTTCGGGGCCGTACGTAATAAAATGGGACAGCGCCGGAACAAAAAGGATAACAGTTAATGTGGAGAATAATGGTTGCAAGGCTGCAGATACCACTACGCTCGAAGTGCTGCCGCAGCCACAGGCATATTTTAATCTGCCGCCGGAGGTGTGCGTCGGAACCGAAACTATATTCAGGTTGGATACAGTGCTTCTGCATGCGGCAGGTTATAATTGGTCCCTTGACCCGCGTGTGGGCCTGAAAGACGTGGACACCAGCACAGAAGGATTTACACTCGTTTGGCAGGAGCCGGGCAACCATATTTTCAAGTTGCGAACATTTTCTCAATATGGATGTGTTTCTCCTGAATGGGCGGACACGGTAAATGTCAGAAACTATCCGGTTGTCAGAATTGAGAAACTGAACAATACTACTATCTGTACTAAGAGCACAATTACCCTGAAAGCAGAGCAGTTATCAGGTGTCTCTAAATTCGAATGGTCGCCGGCTGAAAAGTTCCTGACCAATAATAGTGCCGAAGTGAGTGCGAACATAAGCAGCTCAGGGTACATCCGTCTTACTGCTGAAGACGCTTACGGCTGCAGAGGAGCTGACAGTATGTATCTTGATGTTAAGCTGTGTTGTAAAGCAATTGTGCCAACTGCTTTTTCGCCCAACAATGACGGCAAAAACGATAAATTTGGCATCATATCTAACGGTACGTACCGTATCTATGACTTCAGGGTAGTGAACCGTTATGGCCGTGTAGTATTTAATACCACTAACCAGCAAGACCGTTGGGATGGTACCTACAACGGTATACCCCAAGGTATGGGCACGTACTATTACTACATCAGGTATAGCTGCGAAGATGACGATGCAGACAATGTAGTGGAGGAACGCGGAGATGTAACCTTGGTGAAGTAGAAACAGAATGTTTTTTGAAACGCCCCTCTTTGGGGCGTTTTTTTAGTGCTACTTATTATTTTTGGCGGAATGGAGCGAACCCTGCATAAGAAAAATATACCCTTCTTTATTATCGGGCTGGCGGCAGGCATATTGGTTTCGCTTACTGTTATCCGTATGCTGAACGTCACTATTACCCACGACGAAGCACTTACCTACCAATGGTATGTATCTCATTCATACGGTGATATTATTCTTAACCACATCCCGACAGCCAACAATCATTTTCTTAATAGCGTACTGGCAAAGATCTCTTTGAAAGCGTTTACTGATAATGTCTTTTTTCTCCGGCTTCCTAACCTGTTGGCATTGATAGCCTATCTTGCCTTGTCTGTACTTATAGCCAGGAAGCTTTTCGGTAACCGCTGGTGGGTGCTTTTCTGCTTTTTACTCTTGCAGCTCAATCCTTTTATGTTTGAGTTTTGGGGGCTGGCACGTGGATATGGGCTGGCGCTTAGTTTTATGCTTGCGGCCTTCTACGCTTTGCTTTTATGTTTGCAAAGGCCGGCGTTCCTCACTTTTTCTGCCATTTATTTCTTCCTCTTTTTAGCGGTATTCAGCAACATGGCATTGTTGAACGCGGTAATGGCTTTTTCTGCGATTATCGGTATCTATTGGCTGCAACATATAAAACAACCGGGTGCTGTACGTTGGCTGGCCGGAGCAATTGTGTATACCGGCCTCATAGTGCTATCAATATACGAGCAGATCCGCATC
>DATCSV010000273.1:0-9352 GCA_036568285.1 Flavipsychrobacter sp.
GATGGCATGCTTGTCATCACTATCGCCAACCCGTACAACGAGGCGGAACAATCCACTCCACGAGGAACCGGCTTCGGCCTGGCGGGTGTGCAGCGCAGGTTGCAACTATTGTATGCGCGAACCGACCTGCTGGCCACTAAGAAAGAAGCAGGCATATTTACCACCACACTTAAAATACCACAGGATGTATAAAGTTGTACTGATAGATGACGAATCGCTGGCGAGGCAGTTGTTGAGCAGCCTGTTGAAGAGCTACAGCCAATTTGAAGTGGTATGTGAATGCGCAGATGGATTCCAAGGGTTTAAAGCCATACAGGAGCATCAGCCCGATTTAGTGTTCCTGGATGTGCAAATGCCCAGGCTGAACGGATTTGAAATGCTGGAACTGGTAGACAACCCACCGTCTGTAATATTCAGCACCGCGTTTGATGAATACGCCATGAAAGCTTTCGAAGCTAACGCTGTAGACTACCTGCTGAAGCCCGTGACCAAAGAGCGATTTGATAAAGCGGTACAAAAATTTCTGCAGCAGGCCGGAACGGCAAATACGGGAGTGAAAGAAATAGCTGAACAACAAGTGTACGAAGGGTACCAGCACAGGATAGTGGTGAAAGATAACGGTGTGATACGCATTATTCCTGCAGAAGAAATACAGTATATAGAAGCCAATGACGATTATATAAAGGTGTTCACCAAAGACAGCCACTACCTGAAGAAAAGCACGTTGAGCAGGATTGAGAGCAGCTTTGACCCCGCCAGGTTTGTACGTGTACACCGCTCGTACATGATACCTGTAAACAAGCTGGTACGCATAGAACCCTATGAGAAGGACAGCCATATAGCACTGCTGCAATCAGGCGCTAAAATACCGGTGAGCAAAAGCGGGCTGGACAAGCTGAAGAAGGTATTGGGTTGGTAGAAATTACGGTCCATTCAAATGTATCTCTCGTGTAATGCCCAATTGCTCTAGAAAATACTCATCGTGAGATATTACCATCAATGTACCCCGGTATTGGTTTATTGCCGCCGTCAATATTTCTACATTTTGTATATCCAGGTTGTTAGTAGGCTCATCCAGGATAATCATATCGGGTGCTGACCGGGTAATAGTGAGGCACACCAGTATCAACCTCATACGCTCCCCACCACTTAATACCCCGCATGGTTTATCCCAGTATGAAGGAGAAAACAGGAGCCTTGCCAAATGTATTTTCACTTCATGTTCCTGCATTGAGGCCGAATTGAACAATTGCACCTGTTCATAAACTGATATATCATTATTAATGAGCGAATAATTCTGGTCGACATAAACATGCGTGAAGTCTGAAATGTTTACAAAACCTGTCTGCGGCACCAGGTTACCCAGCAACAGATTGATCAGCGTTGTTTTCCCACTTCCATTAGGGCCTTTTATAACGAGCCGTTCACCACTATATACTGATACGCCCAAAGGCTCTCTCCATAAAGGAATACCACTATAACCAAAGTTGACCTCTACCCCCTCAACCAATAATTTTCCTTTGTGCAGTTCAGAGTTTTCTACCCCGAAAACCATTTTATCGGCCGGTTGTAAGTTTTTCCTAAGACCGTTTAACTCATTCTTGATACTACCTATTTTTTCTGCATGTACATCTTTTATCCGAGAGGTGCTTTTTTCAGCTGAATTTTTCAGGGTATGCATTACAATAGTTGGCATTCCGGCCTTTTCTTGCTTTTTTCTACCTCTGGCATCCAGCTTCTGTTGCCGCTCGATACTTTGCCTTTCAACTTCTTTCGCTTTACGCAGTGCTTTTTCTTTTGCCTTTAAACTATTGTCTAAAGCATTCTGCTCTATATCCTTCTGTTGTTTATAAAAGTCGTAGTTCCCACCATAGAAGCTAATCCCCTTCCCGCTTAACTCTAATGTTATGTCAAGCATGTTCAGCAACTTCTTATCGTGGCTCACTACTACAAGCGTATTGTCTGTGGATTGAATGTACTCGTACAGGATTTTCCTGCTCACGGCATCCAGGTGATTGCTGGGCTCATCCAGCAATACTATTTCGGGTTGATGTATCTTTATGCCCGCCAAAAAAACGAGGGTTCTTTGCCCACCACTCAGATCGGAGATTTTGCTGTTAATGTGCACTCCCTCTAGTCCCCAGTGTGCCAACGCCTCTATGCAACGCTCCTCGATAGTCCAGTCATCATTCAATACCGCATAATAATGTTCGCTGATACTGCCGCTTAATATCTGGCGAAGCGCATGAATCTTCGTTTCAACACCTAAAGCCCGGGCGATAGAATGTCCATCGTATTGTCCGTAATGTTGTGGGACAAAATACGGCTCATGACTCAACCTTATTTCTCCTGAATCAGGATATATATTACCAGCCAGTATTTTCAACAGCGTAGACTTGCCAACGCCGTTGTTTCCAACTATAGCTACTTTTTCGTTCTTATTGATAGTGAAACTAATGTCACTGAACAATAACTCTTTGTCGGGATGTTTATATGAAATGTCTTGCAAATAAATCATGATTTCTTTCTTTAATGCGATGAAATAATGACCACCGATTGAACCGGCAGCTATTTTATCGAAAGAAATCTTGTATTACATCTGGCTTAATCTTTATTTACAGGCTACAAATATACTAATAAAACCTAAACCGATATGTATCATGGCTTAGCAGTTGGCATACGTTCCAATATATATCTTGTAAGCAGGTAGCCTCCCAACCCGAAAAACATGAGTGTAATACCCAGTACCGGGCGGGCTAGTATATATTCAGATATCGCCTCGGGCTGCATTGGCCCGTTATACATAATAGCTACAAGTATGCCTCCGCCTATACTGTACGTGACAAAAAAAGCAACTACTGTAATAATTCCCCAAACCACTGTATTCTGCCCTTTCTGCTTGGCCAGTTGGCCATTGCGGTAGGCACAGAATATACTCAACAATAATTCAAACATTCAGTTATAACCCTTTGATAAATTCTGTTACGCTCTCTTTAATATGTGCTATCTGCTCAGCATTGAGGCCGTGATGACAGGCCAGCAACATACCACCACGCATTACTTTGTCCGACTCGGGATAACCACCTGCGGCTGCTTTATGCGGCTGATGTTTGAAGCCCGGCTGACGGAGTATATTGCCTGTAAACACCGTACGTGTCTGAATGTTGCGCTTTTCCAGGAATATCTGCAGGTCGCGGCGGATGAATGGCGCACTATCCCGTATGGTAACAGCCATAGCCAGCCAGCCGGTGCGTGAATCCGGCAGTTGCTTCGGTAATATAAAATACTCTTCGTATTGTGCGAAGAAGGTACGCAACTCGTTATAGTTAGCTGTGCGCCTGTCAATATTTTGCCCCAGCTTGCTTAACTGCACCAGTCCGAAAGCTGCACCCATTTCAGAACCTTCAATGTTGTAACCAGGCTCTTCAAACACGAACTTGGCATCGTAAGGTATACCCTCCAGCTCTACATTGAACCTGTTCTCTACTTTTTCTGATTCTACAAACAGTGATGAGCTCCTGCCCCAGCTACGCAACAGCCTGCCCCTGTCGTAATGAGCATCAGAATTTACACAAAGCATACCGCCATTACCTGCGCAGTTGATGATGTGCGAACCATAAAAGCTGGTGGTACTCATGTCGGTAAATCGCCCTGAAGACGCCCCGCCAATTTCAGCTCCAAGGGTGTCAGCGGAATCTTCCAAGACAAACAAGTTGTGTTTATCGGCTATTTCCCTCAATACTTTCCAGTCGGGCAGGTTGCCTATCAGGTTAGGTATGATCATCGCCTTCGTCTTGGGTGTAATCATTTCCTCTACCTTGTTTGCATCCAGGTTGTAAGTTCCTTCTTCTACATCTACAAAGGCAGGTACCCATCCTTTTTTCAGTTGAGGTGCTACCGTAGTGGAAAAAGTGAGTGCGGGCGTAATGATCTCTGCTCCTTTCTCATAGTCCAGCAGATCTGCTGCCAGGTATAATGCTGATGAGCCACTATTGACCATCAGGCCGTATTTCTTATTATACAAAGCAGCAATCTTCTCTTCCAGTTCGCGCACATGTTTACCCATTTGGGTGGAGGTGCGTAGTACATGCACTACCGCTTCTATTTCTTCTTCACCATGAACGGTTCTGCCATAAGGCACGTGTATATAGTCTGTCTGTAACATTGTGTATGAAAAATATGGCTACGAATGTAAGTGTAATCTTTTATATTTATTAGTTAAGAGTATCAGAAAATATATACAAAAAACAAGCCGCCTGTAAAGGCGGCTTGAGTTATAACAGATAAAATGTATTACTGTACCGGGTCGCCGTTGGCGTCCAGTTCTATTATTTCATACCCCAGTTTCTGTACACCGTCCCAAACTTTGGCTTTATCACCTACCAATACAATATTCATATTGTCCATAGTGGGCAGGTGCTGCTTGTTAATAGCATTGATGTCTGCCAGCGTCATTTTGGCCAGCATCTCATTCTGCTTTTTGGGATAATCAGCAGGCAGGTTATAATCCAGTATGCGCGACAGGAATCCCGCTTTCTGGAAACCAGACTCGTAATTCCTGGCATCGCTCTGCCCTATTGAGCTCTTGGTGAATGATAATTCATCTTCCGTCATGCCACCTTTCTTATACTCATTCAGTATAGTTACAATGTCCGCCATTGCACTATCCGTTGCATCAGCCTTAATACCCGCACCGAAACCATACTCACCTGTGTATTTGTTGGCTGTATAACCTGCACGTGCGCCGTAAGTCCATCCTTTGGTTTCGCGCAGGTGTATATTCAGGCGGCAGTTGAATGCGCCACCAACCGGGTAGTTCATTACATAACACTTATAGTAGTCGCCAAGTGGATCGTACTTCATACCTGTTACCGTGCCTATACGGAACTCCGTTTGCGCAGCACCGGGTATATTCACAAAATACAGCTTGCCTTTGCTCGCGGGTTGAGAACCGTTGACAACAGGTAATGTAATTGCATTGTCAGGCAGTTTTTGCAGAAACGCCAGATTGCTTATAGCAGCACTCTGAGCTATATCTCCAACTACTATTACTTTAGCCTCGTGCTTAGAAAAATAGTTTTTATAATAATTCTCTACATCGGCCAGTTCAATATTTTCCAGCGTTTGCATGGTGCCCGATGTAGGCCAGCCTAAGACATTATCCTTGCCATACAGCACCTTGTCGTATACAGTGCTCGCAACGTAATTTGGCCTTACCATCGCATTTTTCAGGCCTTCTATTGTCTGCTTTTTATTCCTGTCAAAATCGTCCTGTGTAAACTTAGGATTGAGCAATTTTTCTTCCAGCAGCGCCATAGTTTTATCTATGTTTTTAGACAAACTTCTCACGGTCACATTGATGCCATCCAGCGAAGCGCTTATGTTAATGCTGCTTCCCAGCTTATCCAGTGCTACGCTGAATTCTTCAGCTGTATAGTTTTTAGAATCTTCCTCCATCATAGCAGCGAACATATTAGCCAGTCCCGCCTTATTCAGTTGGTTGGCCTCCAGCAGGTGGCCACCTTTGAACTCAATCAGGTAAGTCACAACAGGTACTTCGTCAGACTGTGTTCCCATTACTTTGACTTTGCCCGGCAGTTCCTTCGTCCAGAACTCAGGAACGTTTACTACAGGATTAGCACCGTTACCCGGCATTTTACTACGGTCGAAGTTGTCTTTGGCTTTGTTGTACTTCAGGCCTGCATAACCGTAATCGGGAGCTTTGTAGCCATCTTCCGGCCTGGTGTAATTGTCAGTTGCTGCTATGTTAGCAGGATCAGCCTTGGTAGTCACACTCAGCACCACCCTGTTCTGACCTTTGATGTACTTATTGTATACACGCATTACATCTTCTTTTGTAACACTTGTATACCTGTCCAGTTCTTTCTGTATACGATTGGCATCGCCGGTAAAAGTATGGAACGCCGCCAGGCTCGATACCTTGCCTGAAACATTTTCCAGGCCGTTGATCAGGTTTGCTTCCATCGAGTTGCGGAATTTCTCAATATCCTCATCTGTTACGCCCCTTTGTTCAAACTCAGCCAATGTTTCATTCACCAGTTTCTCCACGTCACTTAGCTTATTGCCGGGATATGGAACAACTGTAATAGTAAATTCGCCAGCGAGTTCGTTACAGGGGTTAGACACCCGTGCGTTTATTGCTTTCTGAGATTTAATCAGGTTTTTGTAGATAATAGAATTTTTTCCCTGTCCCATTATCTCAGCCAGGCAGTCCAATGGTGCCTCATCCGGGTGGTAATTAGGCACAGATGGATATACTATATGCAGCAATGGAAGTTTTGCATAGTTGTCCAGCATAGACACATACCTGTTTTTTTCCAGCTTAACTGCAGGAAGGACAGTGGGTGTTACTTCAGGACCACGAGGTATGGAACCGAAATATTTCTCCGCCATTTTCACTACTTCTTCAGTATTTACATCACCACCTACAGTAAGTACTGCATTATTAGGTCCATACCAGCGCAGGAAGAAGTTTTTCAGGTCGTTTACGTCCACCCTGTTCAGGTCTTCAATGTATCCAATAGTCAGCCATGAGTATGGGTGCCCATAAGGGTACAGGCTTTCAGCAGATTTTTCGCCTAACAACCCGTATGGTACGTTATCATAACGCTGGCCACGTTCGTTTTTTACAGTAGCACGCTGTACTTCAAACTTCTGCTGTGTTACAGCATCCAGAAGGAAGCCCATACGGTCAGACTCCAGCCAAAGCATTTTTTCCAGTTGGTTACTGGGGACAGTTTCATAATAATTAGTGCGGTCCTTATTGGTAGTGCCATTGAGTGTACCCCCCGCTTCCGTTATTATTTTAAAATGCTGTTCATCGGCAACGTTGTCAGACCCCTGGAACATCATATGCTCGAAGAAGTGAGCGAAACCAGACTTGCCAATCTCCTCCCTTGCAGAGCCTACGTGATAAGTGACATCTACGTGCACTATTGGATCTGAATGGTCTTCATGAACAATCAGGGTAAGGCCGTTGTCCAGCACATACTTTTTGTATGGTATCACCAGCTTACCTTCTTTCTTGGTGACAGTCTCTACCAGTTTTGCCTTAGCTATGACCTGCGGAGTATATAGCACAACGGCCGCAGTAAGGGCAATCAAAAAACGTTTCATTTTTTATATCTTTTTTGAGAAAAGTAAAATTACACTATTCCCGGGGGATTTGCGGGGGGATTTTACGGGGGAAAACTATTGCCTGGTAAGTGTATAAACTATGCCTATGCTGTACAGCCCACCACTATAATTAAAGCCGGGATTAAAATTTACATCGATATCGAAATCATGTTTATCGCCGTCGCTGCCTTTGCCACCGCTTTCCAGTTTTTGGCCCTGGGTAGATAACGTTTTGAAGTTAGTATGCCCGTTTTTCCTGATACTCAGCACAGTAGCGGGCATGTCTGTGCTTGAATTCCTGGATAGGCCGGTGAAATAAGTGCTTTGTGCGGCAAATGACACCAGCCAGTTAGTATTGCTTTTTACCTTTATGTGTGCATACTTATTAGCAATCACCCCATTCAGATAGTCGTTTGGGCTGCTAAAGGTAATGACCCCACCCAGCGCGGTCACTGTGATCGACTGCATGGAGTAAACGATAAAATTTCCCTGCACAGAACCTGTATAGTTCTGCCCTTTACCGGTGAGCCCGGCCAATAGTAACCCTATGAGCAACCAATACCTCATTGCTGTGTCATGGTAAACATAATCGTGAAATAGTACTGCCCTTCAGGATAATCGTACCCGGGAGGCAAAAGTTGAAGGTCGTAAAAAAAGTTGAACGCCTGGTTTGCTTTGGGCTGAACAAACAATCGCTGATCCTGGTACGTAAGCTGCAAAGGTGTTGTAATAAGGCCGTATGCGTTGCCAGAATTGTCCTGCCTGTGTTTCAGCGCCAGCGGCACAACTGTCTTGTCTGCCCCGGCCGGTGTGGTATAATCAGCAATTTTGGCGTATATCGCGGCATTATCATTTCTTGTTTTGAAATGAACCTTGATGGCGTTGTGTTCTGTCAGTCCGTTTTCAAAGTGTTCCGGCTGTGTAACGGCAAAATTAAGCGGACCCTGCGCGCTTACTTCCATGTAATTGTGCTTCGACGATCCACCGCCACCCTCATCATCATCTCCATTGTCATCATCCTTTTTTTTATTGCCTTTATTGTTGTTGTCATCGTCACCCCTAAAGGCGCTGCCACTAGAGAAAGTATAAAATCCTGTAAACAACACTAAGGCCAGAACGTACAAATACCTCATCATGAATTTATGGTCATTTGCTTTGTTATTGCCAACAAAAGTAGTTTTTTTGCATGGTATACTTACTCATATGAGACACAACTTCCGTTTTTTAGCAATATTCACTTTTCTTATAAGTTATTTTTTCACTGTTGCCGATGCTCAAAACTTAGGTGTATATCCTACAACTCTTGACTTCAGGCTGGCAGGAGGACAAAGTGAAGCACAGGTAATTAACCTGTCTAACGGGTCTGCTAATAAAGTGCAATTCAGAATATACCTTAACGATTGGGTACGCGATTCTACAGGAGGGCATATCTACTATGAGCCGGCCACAATTGAGCGTTCCTGCGCAAGGTGGCTGACCATAGATAAGAACTTCATAGAGCTGCAGCCCGGCGAATCGACCCAGCTGACAGTACAAATGCTGGTGCCTTCTACACCGGATGCCTCATCTGAAATGAAGTGGGCCATGTTATTTATTGAAACTGTGGAAGAGAATGTCAGCAAGAATGATAAAAACGCACAAGCGACCGTTAAAAACCTGATACGCGTAGGCGTGCATGTATACCAAACACCACCCAACGCTACCGAAAAAGGGATAAAAGTGCTGGACCTGAAGGCTAACCCGGAGATAGCCAACACATACGACCTGTACTGTAAAAACACGGGTGATGTAATGATAGAATGTAAAGCACACCTGGAATTGGCAGCAGCAAATGGTGAGCAAACAAAACTGGATTTTATAGAATTTCCGATGTTTCCGGGGCAAGTGAGAATAGTAACCTTTGAACTGCCTAAGAATCTGCCGGCCGGTAAATATAACGCCCTGGGCATCCTGGATGGCGGCGAGGACCTGTCGCTGGAGGCTATAGAAAGTACCGTGGAAGTAAAGCCGACAGCAGCCGCCGAAAATAGTAAGTAGACCGTTCTTATAAAGCACTCACTTCACAGGATGGAAGAAGTAAAAGACATTTACGACCAGCGTCTTAAATAGTTGCTTAAACCAGTACTATATGCTATTTTTGATACTATGAAGAGACTATAGCGGTCATACTATTCCGCAACAAAACCCTAAAACAAATATTGATATCCGTTGATGA
>DATCSV010000274.1:0-2304 GCA_036568285.1 Flavipsychrobacter sp.
TCAGTATGCAGTAAGAAACAAAAAGGTAAGGAATTTACAGATTCTATTGAAGGTCAAATTCCTATGTTCTGGCACTATTGAGATTAATAATGATACTATTAAGAAGATTGCCGATGAACTCAATGTATGTAGTAAGACAGTAGAGTCGCACTTACAACGGCTCGTTGATGATAAGTGGATAGGTAAAAGGTTGGCGACGTATTATCCTAGGAGCTTTGCATATTTGGAGGATATTATAAAATCACCGATTAATATGGCTGTTGAGGTGGGTGAAAATGACCTAGTGAACTTTAAAGCATTTTGTGTCGGAGCCGTTATCGGCAATCTGGTAAGGTCGAAAGCCACTGGTAAGAAAAAGAATAGCGAGGTGGGGTTGCAGAAAAGGGGCAACACTTCAACCGCCTCGCTTTATTCCCCGGTGGCCAATAGCGTGATAGCATCAGTTTTTGACTGTTCGATGTATTCCGCTTCCAAATACAAGAATATCGCTAGGAAGCACGGGTACATAAAGATTCGGAGAAACTTTGAGAAAACAGGACTTTCCAAAGAACATATTACTTTATTCAGGAAATACGCACACGATGCGTCAAAGTGCAAGTTTACAAAGGATCAGATTGTTCAAAGACACCCTGATTTAGTGAAGACTCAAATGTGTTTTAAGCGCAGAAAAAAAACTATACATATAATCAGGGGGTATAGGGGAATTTTGTTTTTGGCTGCTTTATTTACCGCTCGGATAGTTGTATCATAGTAGGTATTGACCATTTACAAGGTGACAGTAAAGTAACTTTACTAATATGCTATCCCGGAAATAAGTTTTAGGACTTAACTAACTGCTAAAGAGTAACCCCGGAAAATATATGAGAAAAAATTCCGGTAAAAATTTTAATGATTGCTAAAGCCGGATAGTATGGCCGAGTAAAGTTACTTTACTGAAACTAACTACCGGCTCTTAGTTGTTCTATCTGAAATGTGTTTCTAAGATGGAACTAAAGCCCCATTATGCAGCCTAATTGCCTAAATTTGTTTCTGTCAAAACAAAAAAATGAGCACAACTCTATTAAGTACCTATGCCCGGTTGTTGCCAAACCGGAATTGTCGTATTGAAGTATCCATGCCCTTGGGCGCGGGGGAATGTTTTTACGTAATGGTTGATAACTATTTTCAGGGGCAGGTTGTTAAGAGCTTAGATGGATGGCGTGCATGCATAAAAAGCGAAGTGCTGACAGGTGACGATGTGGGGGTAATACTCGACATTATAAATGAACAATACCCGCACCCTTTAAACAAAACAAACTAACTATGTGCTACCATGTTTCAACAGCAAAAGAGGACAGACTGAAAGAGTACGCAGCAAATTATGAATTGCGGAACTACAATGCTTACTTCTACGTCAATGGGTTTGACCACCAATTTATGCCTGTTACCACCAACAAAGAACCGAAGGTTATAGACCGGGCTGTGTGGGGTTTGGTGAATAGTGATACAGCAGACCCGGCTGAAGCAAAACGGTTGGCAGACGAAGGACTGAACGCCAGAGATGACAGGTTATTTGTTTCTAAGTTCAGCCCCTATAGTGGCAACAGGTGTTTAGTATGGGTAGACGGCTTCTACGAATGGCAGCATGTAGAATACAAGACACAAGGCAAGGGGGCACGTATGCGAACAGTTAAGGAGAAGTGGCCGTATTATATCTACATGCCGGGGCATACTCCCTTTACAATCGGCGGGATATATTCGGAATGGGTTAACCCAGTTACGGGTGAAATTCTAAATACTTTAGCTATCATTACGACAGAGGCAAATGAACTGCTGGCTGAAATACACAATACTAAAAAACGTATGCCCCTAATAATACAAGAACAAGACCGGGGCAAATGGCTATCTGATATGCCTAAAGACGAAATGAAAGCCCTAATGAAGCCCCTGCCTGATGGCATACTACGGGCACATACTATTTCAAAGCTGATAACAAGCAGAACAGAAAACCCCAACCAGCAAGCCGTACAAGAACCACATATTTACAATAAGGGAAATACATTGTTTTGAGCCAACGCATAACAGCTACATTCACGGATGGTGTTAATGACTACACCTTTATAATTGAGCCGGTGAGGGACGAGATACTAAGTGAATTATACTACATGTTGCAATGGCAGGAACACCTATTTATAATGGTATATAATACCGTGGAACAACAATTTATTATACAGGGTGCAGCCCCATATATTGCCAGGGAACTTGAAAATGAATTGAGTAGTTTTATTGAAGGCCTGGAATTGTAAAAAGAAACACAAAGAGTAA
>DATCSV010000275.1:0-2509 GCA_036568285.1 Flavipsychrobacter sp.
AAAGAAAATGGGGATTAACCGTGTAGTTAATCCCCATTTTCTTTACTATTAAGCAAAATTAATATTCGTAACACCCGATGTCCGGCTGGTTGTCCCTGGCTTTCCCATCCAGATCTGTCGGCAGCCCGATATCTTTACCCGCATTAATAAGTGGAGACCCCTCAGCGGGCCGATAGTTCCAACTCACGTAATCCTTGAATTTTGGATCTTCATTGACTTTACAATTGGTGGCTTTTATACCCGCAGGCATGCCATCCTTATTCTTCACCAGGCAGTTTTCCAGTGTCACATCAAAATCTGCACCTTCTACACCCCTGGCAAAAAACTCAGTTTCCAGCGATCCCCACACCACACTGTTGCGCATTTCCACAATTAAATGCCCGACTACGTAAGAGTTGTTCCCCACATCAAAGTAATTCAACAGTGCCATCACCGGGTTGTCAACATGGCTCACTTTGTTCGTTCCATAGGTAACAAAGGTGCAGTTGTCCAGATAATACCCGCCACCCTGGAAGACTGCCAGGCATTGAGCACCACAAGTATTGATGAGACAATTGCGGGCTACCAATGTACTGCTGAACGCTAAAATGCCGTGGCCTATAGAGTTTTCAATAACACTATTGGTCAACAACAGCTGTGGCTTGCCGTCATCTATAGTATCTGCATTTAACTGTATTGCTGCCGGGGTAAACACAGACTGGCCTAACCTTGTGCTGTTGCCTACATTCTTCAGTACAGCGTAGTTTATCTCATTATCCCTGCTGGTAGATGTAAAGTATATTCCTCCCCACTCTCCGGGATAGCCCTCATTCCCGAAATACTTTCTGTCGAGCCTGTCTCCCTGGAAGACGACACTATCTTGTTTGGTGCCGTTTATCTTCAAAGTACCCAGCACAATTAATCTTGAGTCTGCATGAACATATATTCTGCAGCCTGCGGGTATAGTTACGGTTACATTTTCATCTACAGCTGCATTATGTATGATAACATAAGGCTTATCTGTATGCCATGTCTGGTTGGAGGTTATCAGGCTGTCTACCAGGTAATATGCATTTTGGCCATAAGCCATGAACGGAATAGTGTATTGACGGCCATTTAATGTTGCAATCAGCTTATCCTGTACCACAAAAGGATTGTCATTATCATCGGGGTCGATATTCACTGTCGCAAATACATACATACTGTCCTTCGCCGCTATTTCCACGTCTTTTACCACATTGCCCTTCCTGCCATTTACATTGATGTTGAATTGTGAGCCATCTCCGCCCTCCAACCTTACCGAGCTAATGTTCACAGGCTGGCTTTGGGGATTGTAGATTTTGACCCACGCCGTATAGCTACCCAGCGATGTAAATACAGTATCGAAAGTAAGCGTGTCAACAGAAAAGCGCAACTCGCCACCTGTATCCAGGAATTTCTCCTTACGGCAGCCTGTTGCGAATACCGCCAGCAACGCTGCTATGAACAATATAGACGATAAGTTCTTTTTCATCGGTTCAGCAAGATTACTAAATAATTCATAAGCTGCTACGATAATAACGCACTGTGTTGTGAAATATTATCAGAGTTATGTTTTTAAGCTATTGAGTAATAGAAGTCAACCCCTTACTTTTGTTCGAGGATGAGTGTTATCGCATTATTGTCAGACCTGGGGTATAACGATACAGGAGTTGCCAAAACAAAGGGCATACTACTGGAGCGATTGCCTCATACACAGCTGATCGACGTTACACATAACATCACACCATACTACCTGCAACAGGCTGCCTACCTGCTGGCCTCTTCCGTTAACGGTCTTGCAGAAAACAGCTTCCATGTTTTGTTGTTTGACATGTATTATGCGCCGGAAGTAAAAATGCTGCTGGCTGAATGGGAAGGCAGGAAGATACTGGCCCCGGACAACGGTGTATTGCCCTTAGCCTTTCATGGAAAGGAGGTATCTACCAGGTTATGTTATACCATGAACGACAAAGGTAGCAGAACTGCCTGGGTAACTGCCGTAGCCGACGTAATTGCCCGTCTGCAAAACAATGGTACCGATGGCGCCGGGTACACCCCATACGAGGCTAATACAGCTGCAGGACAATTCCTGCCGTTCATCACTGCGAATAGTATAGAGGGGCATGTGATTCATATTGACAACTTCGGCAATGTAGTGCTGAATATCACGAAAGAACAATTTGAGCAGGCGGCTGCAGGCCGTAGTTTTACCGTCAATTTTGTACGCGAGAACGTTACGAGTATCAGCAGCCACTATAACTCTGTAAACAAGTATGACAAACTCTGTCGCTTCAACAGCAATGGATACCTCGAAATATCTATCAACAGGGGAAATGCCGCCGAACTATTTGGCCTGAAACTAAAACGTCCTGAACAACTGGTATATACAACCATAAAAATTGATTTTGAATGATAGTACGGATCGTTAAAATGACTTTCAGAACGGAAGACGTAGAAAGCTTCATCTCTTTATTTACCGAGCGCAAACAACTTATACGGACCTTTGAGG
>DATCSV010000276.1:0-2117 GCA_036568285.1 Flavipsychrobacter sp.
CGGCATACTGGTCGCTGGGGAATGCCCCGGCTTCCATTATTATCTTGTGCCTATTCCCTTTTGGCCGGTAGAAAGATATCATCAACAGGTGCAGGTTGACGGTCAGGGTATTAGTGGCGACCACTTCATCCTTGTTGGCTCCTACCAGTTTTGCCAGCCTTTCAGAGAATATGTGATGGTATGAAAACCAGGGGTTAGCTGCCTGGAAATGGCCCTCTACGCCATATTTTGCCCAGTCTTTCAGTTCCCGCTGCATCAGGTATTCTACACTTTTAGGCTGCAGACCCAATGAATTACCGCACATATACACTACATCTTTGCCATCGTGCTGGGGAAAATGAAAGCGGGTACGGAAAGAGTATAATGTATCAACCTGGTCCTGCTCCTGTGCATAGGCCAAAGTAGCCTCGTAATTCATAGACATTAATAACTTGTTTGCGCAAAAGTAATCAATATGGGTTGTTTTTCTGAGGAGGCATGTATGTGTTAAAATAATCCTAATGAAAATGGATAATGAACTAAAGTGGCAGGGAGTTGGTTATACATGTGAAACAAACACGGATAAGTATGAAAAAGCTAATGTTATTACTTAGTGCAATGATGTTGATACTGTCAATAAATACATATGCCCAGGGCGGCGCCATTGGTTTGCGTGCCACACCTGACGGTGGCGGTTTTACAGGTAAGGCATATATGAGCAGGTACCTGGCTTTTGAAGGACAACTGAACTTTGGCGGGCTGCTGAGCCTGCCTGGCGAAAGCTTTACAGCAGTGGCGTTGCTCGAAGCACACATTCCACTGCCCGACGACTCGTGGAGGCTGATATTTGGCGGCGGTTTGCATGGCGGTGTATGGGACCATGGCCGTTGGTATCATTATGGTGACGATGTGTGGGTAAATGACCGCCCCCAACCCATATTTGGTCTTGATGCCATAGGTGGTGTTGAATATGTCTTCAAGAATATTCCATTGGGGTTAAGTGCTGACATAAAACCCGCAATAAACTTTACAGGTGGTGGGCCCGAATTTTTCAATCATAACGTATTTGGCTTATCAGCAAGGTATGTTTTCAGATAGTGTTGTAGTTTAGTGTTGTTGATTTCTGAACGATGGCGTCACGCATATAGCGTGGCGCCATCGCATTTGTATAAAAGAATTGCTACTTTTGGTACAAATAGATATTCAATGAAAAAGGGTACAATCGCATTAATTGTCATTTTAGGTTTATTGCTGATAGGCGGATGCCAGGCCTGCAACTTGCAGAAAACGCTTGTAGCTGCTGATGAAGAAGTGAAAAGTAAATGGGGAGAAGTGGAGAACCAGTACCAGCGCCGTTCTGACCTGGTGCCCAACCTGGTAGCAACCGTAAAAGGTGCAGCAGATTTTGAAAAAAGTACATTGACACAAGTAATAGAGGCACGTGCCAAAGCTACTTCTATGCGTATTGACCCTGATGACCTGACACCTGAGAAACTACAACAGTTTCAGCAGGCACAGGGGCAACTGAGCCAGGCGCTGGGCAGGCTGATGGTGGTGAGCGAGCGCTATCCTGAACTGAAGGCTAACCAGAACTTCCTGGCATTGCAAGATCAACTGGAGGGTACTGAAAACCGCATAACAGTAGCACGTAAGAACTTCAACGAGAGCGTAAAAGTGTATAATGTCCAGGTGCGGCAGTTCCCCAACAACATGCTGGCCGGTATGCTGGGCTTCCAGAAGAAAGGCATGTTTGAAGCGGAAGCAGGTGCAGACAAAGCGCCTAAAGTTGAATTTTAAAAATATAACTACTGATGAGCTTATTTGAAAAAAATAAGCTGCCGCTGAGTAAGGAAGAGCAAGAAAAAGTAGTGGCAGCCATACAAAACGCGGAAAAGAATACTACCGGGGAAATCAGGGTGTTTGTGGAGGCGCATTGCACCTATGTAGATGCTATGGACCGTGCGAAAGAGGTGTTTGAAGAACTTGGTATGACACAGACCGAGCGCAGGAATGCTGTGCTGATATATATGGCTCACGCAGACCACCAGTTTGCCATACTGGGCGATAAAGAGATATATGACCAGGCTGGTGGCGCTGAATTCTGGAAACATGCGGCCCACATTTTTAAAGAGCATCTA
>DATCSV010000277.1:0-3756 GCA_036568285.1 Flavipsychrobacter sp.
TGGTCGTTGGTGTTAAACACCTCCTGGCCCCAGCGGTTGAATACGCGGAACTCCATAATACGCTGGAAACTCAGGTTCGTTACTTTGAAGATATCATTCTTACCATCACCATTAGGGCTGAAGGCGCTTGGCACAAACAGGTTGTCACGTTTGTCTACAATTACATGCAGCGTATCAAAGGCGCGGCAACCATTAGCAGCCAGGCCGCCTACTATGTACTTCGTATCTTCTGTAGGACGAGCTATGGGGTAAGATATGTTCGGATTGTTAAGAGAAGATACAGGGCTCCAGTTGTACATACGCGCACCACTTGCCAGCAGTTGGAAGCTTTGGCCGTATTTCACCACCGTATCATCTTCATTCAGTATTCTTACGTCGGGCAGCGGCAGTATCTTGATGCGCATAGCCAATGTATCGTAGCACCATACACTGTCAGACACTACAACACGGTATTCAGTGGTACGTTTAGGCCCGATGAAGGTATAACCTTTGGTAGGCTCATCTACGCTACCGGGTGTGATGAACTGGTCATTCTCGTACTCATACCATTTAAAGTAATGGCCACCGAAGATTACGAACGGAGCTTTATCGCCCAGGCACAGTGAGGTATCCTCAGGCTGTATACGCATGTCGTGTTCGGGTATGTATAGTTCCATTGTGTCGCGCATGATACATGTGCTGCGGCCAATAGTTTGTACTATGTAGCGTCCTGATTTGGCGGCATAAGACAGCGGCTGTGCGATTGTCGAATCTGACAGCAATTCACCTTCTTTCCACCTGATGTCAAATGGAAGCGGATCAGCCTCGCAGTATTTGAATTTAAATACAGGCCTGATACGGGCTGCAATTATTCCGGGGTCCTTACCTGTATTACATACGGACTGGGTAGCCGAATTTGCCGGAACATAGTTGAGGCCCGAAATATACGCTGTCGGCGCATGTTTCATCACCGGAACGGGGTTGGCCGCGTTGCAGGGCAGTACATCCGAATTGCTGTAGCAGATCTGCACGATGAGATTTTTAGTAGTGTCCCAGTTGTATGGTGTAATTCCAAAATCGAACTCATGCCAGCCGTCATTTAGCGTAACAGACGGTGCTGAGTATGCGACAGACATTCCAAAATTCTCGAACCCTTCCTCTGCGCTCAGGCTGGTTTTGTCAGTACACTTAAAGGAAATAGTTAAATTCTTGTATGTATGATCTGTACCCTGGTACCCGGTCATTTCTATTGCCATTTTGCGTATAGAGGCCGAACGCAAGCCTGACGCCCACAACTCATCCTTAGTAATGAGATACTGCTTTTTAGCCGTAGGAGAATGGGTGTACATGATTGGGTACATGGCCGGGCTTTGAAAATCAACAGTATCATAATAGGCTTCACCAAACACAAGTGAACCATATAGGTCAACAGAATCAGGCTTGTTGCCGCCCATATCGCAGACGGTGGGTACTGCGCTTATGCCGCACGAAACGTTGCTCATGGGCCTTTTGCCTACTATCAACGCTTCCAGTTGCAGATACCCCGGGCGACACATCACCAAAGCATCTTCAGGATTACCCGGGTTTTTAGGTGTTATCGTCACCATATTACTGGTATCCAGGTATACATATACAGTATCCCTGTTCTTGCATTGTCCGGCTAGGTCTACGGTAGATATTATGTAACCGGTAGTTTTAGGATATAATATCGTATCGTTGCCGGCAACAAAAGGATATTCTATAAGAGGGTTATGTATTTTTGCATCGTGGAAACCGATTACCGGCCCCCCGTCCACTATACTCCACTGCAACCTCAGGTTTTCAGTACCTTTTACAAATAGCTGTATCGGCTGTGGGTTTAATTCACATATTGGCTGGTCAGGACCTGCATCTATACCTGCAACTACCATTATTTGTATTTCGCTAAAGCTAGGCAGCACAATAGGCTGGTCTATGTTGCAGGTTGAGTCTACAACTGTTACTCTCAGCGTTATTGGGCCATAATCCGCAGTAGTTGGTGTCCACTTAAAAGTTCCTGTTACTTTATCAGTACCGTCACCTGAAGTATTGAATGCAGCACCGTTAAATCGTGCCAAATCAGCTCTCATATAAAGCTTATTATCAGGTGCGTCTGTCCAACCGTTGATGTTAAACTGAAGTTCACTACCGGGACAAACGTACACAATGGAATCGACCCTCTGTGTGCCATCTGCTCTTTTTACGCCTACCAGCGTGGCATTTTCAAGATTCCGGGGAAGAGAGTCAATTTTAGGCGGCGTGGTAATACAAGGCAATACTGCAAATTGAACATCACGTAAAACATAACTATACTTGTCTGAAGCGCGGAATGACAATGTGTACTTACCTTGTAAAGCCGGGAAAAATGTCGCAGTGCCGGTTGCACTGTTCAAAGAATATCCATTTACCGGGTTGGCGGGGCTGTAACCTGTTGCGTAAGCTTTTGGTGTATTGGCAGCCGTAAGCGGGATAGTGGTTTGCACAAGCACCTTATTTGAATCCCATGGGTCGGGATCATAAGGCTGGTTCAGATAGTTATAGGTTTGTCCCGCACAGATATATGGTAGTGGGTTAGACTCAAATCTTGGTGTGCTGTTATTAAACATATCCAGGTTGTTCATGCCAGCTTCTATATACAAATTTCCCTGTCCTACCAGGTTAAGGCTTTGATTCCTGGCATTGGAAGACCATGAAAACACCCAATCTGTTTGTGCAGAAGGCAAGGTAACTGTACCACTGTATATTTTCCGTTTGTAGGCCGGGTACTGTGTATTGCCCGGCACCCTGCAAAGGTTGATTTTAGAAAAATCAGGGCATAGCTGATCGACGGTGTCCCAAACCTGCGTTGCCAGAACGATAGGCTGGTTCGCAACCCCTCCATTCACCGACGAAAATCTCACAGTTTCATTAACGCCTGTAATACTACCACACTCGCAGGACGAGTATACAACTAATGTAACTCTATAGGTGTAATCAGGAGTCACATTACAAACATCCACCGGTTGCCCGGCATACTCTATATACATATCTGCTGCGGCCAGGTGGCAGGCATTTGCATCATAGCCTATTGCGCTCAATAGCAGCAGGCATCCACTGAGGAATATTTTCGCTGTAAGTTTCATTATTTCCATAGTATTATCTGATTGTTAATAATTAATACATCTAAGACAATGTTCTATGAAAAAAGACATGGCAGCTCTTTAACAAGTTGGGTGTTTATGTTTTTTTAGTTTTTAAAAACACGCTTTAGTAATATTTCTGACATTATTATTAACTATCACTTTAAATGCTCGCACAATAAAAAAAGCCGGGGATGAAACCCCGGCTTTTTGAGATGTAACTAACTGTTATTATCGAATAAGTGTCGTCTCGCCTTTGTATGTTTCTACAAATCCGTCAGGATAAGCTACCCTTATCAGGTAGGTGTACACACCCATCGGTTGTGGCTCACCTTCCCAGGTGCCGTCCCAACCACGCATGTGGTCATTGGTGTTAAACACCTCCTGGCCCCAGCGGTTGAATACGCGGAACTCCATAATACGCTGGAAACTCAGGTTCGTTACTTTGAAGATATCATTCTTACCATCGCCATTCGGGCTGAAGGCGCTTGGTACAAACAGGTTATCGCGTTTGTCTACTATCACATGCAATGTATCAAAGGCACGGCAACCATTAGCAGCCAGGCCGCCTACTATATACTTCGTGTCTTCTGTAGGACGAGCTATGGGGTAAGATATGTTCGGATTGTTAAGAGAAGAT
>DATCSV010000278.1:0-22565 GCA_036568285.1 Flavipsychrobacter sp.
ATTTGCACCCCTAATGCCCTTGCTGCAGTATTGCTTTTGTCAATTGCCAGCAACGTATCCACTATATGGATAGCAGATTCGAACTCCCGGCGGGCATTTAATATTCTTGCTTTCCTTATCAGCAGCGGTACAGCACCGGGATTATGGACAAGTCCGCTATCCAGCAACTCCAAAGCCCTCAGGCTGTTATCGTTCCATAATTCAAGGTCAGCATACGCAGCATAGGCATCGATAGTGCGCCTTTGCTGCAAAGCCATATCAAAGTAATAACGCGCACTATCCACGTTTTTCTGCCAAGCATGCAATCTGCCGGTAAATACGACTACATCAGTATACCGCGGATTTACGGCCAGCGCCATATGCGCATAACCTATTGCGGCAGAGTAATCTTTATCCTCAAAGGCTGCCTTTCTCGCGATGGCAAAGAGGCTGTCAGCGTTAGCTGTTTGTGCCGCAGTTGTATAGCCACATACTATACATACTAACAGTATGAAATAAAAAAAAGTCCTTCTCAAATTATTCCCGGATATGTATCAAGGGTAAAAATAGGAATATTACTGTACCAGTTACGGCGTATGTCAATAAAACTGTGTCATATATGGGTACCGCTCTTTATACAGGGCCTTTACCTTGCTGAGTATTGTATCGCGAAACTGGTCGATATTCCTTCGCTCAATGGCAGATATGAACACGCAGTTGCCATTGGTCAATGTCTCCCAGCGCTTCACCAGTTGGTGCATCAGGTCTTGCTTCACTTCTTCATCCAGCCAGGGGTCAAATACCTTTTCTTCGTACAGGTCCAGCTTGTTGAATATGGTGAGTATCGGTTTTTCAAAGGCTCCTATTTCCTGCAGGGTTTTGTTCACCACTGCCATCTGGTCTTCGTAGTTGGGGTGCGAAATATCCACCACATGCAGCAGCATATCGGCTTCCCGCACCTCATCCAGTGTGCTTTTAAAACTCTCTACCAGGTGGTGGGGCAGCTTACGTATAAAACCCACCGTATCGCTCAGCAGAAAAGGTGTTTGTTCATATACTATCTTTCGCGTGGTCGTGTCCAGTGTGGCAAACAGTTTGTTCTCCGCAAACACTTCCGACTTGCTCAGCAGGGTCATAATAGTACTCTTACCTACGTTGGTATAACCCACCAGGGCTACGCGGATATACGTGCCGCGCTCCTTACGTTGCGTTTCGCTCTGTTTGTCTATGGTAGCCAGCCTTTTGCGCAGCAGGCTTATTTTGTCCTTTACTATACGACGGTCAGTTTCTATCTCCGTTTCACCCGGACCGCGGCTACCTATACCGCCACCCTGGCGCTCCAGGTGTTTCCACATACCACGCAGGCGCGGCAGTATATATTGGTATTGTGCCAGTTCTACCTGCACCTTTGCCTGCGCCGTTTGCGCCCGTGCGGCAAATATATCCAGTATCAGGTCGCTACGGTCAATGGTCTTCACGTTCAGCACCTTTTCTATATTGCTCAGTTGCGACCCGCTCAGTTCATCGTCAAATATCACCAGCGTGGCACCTTTGCTGTGCACATAATCCCTTATCTCCTCCAGCTTGCCCTTACCCACAAAGGTCTTATTGTCGGGATGTGGCAGACGTTGCGTGAATGTCTTTAGGGTCTTAGCCCCGGCCGTCTCAGCAAGGAATGCCAATTCCGCCAGGTATTCCTGCGCTTGTTCTTCGGTCTGGTGCTGGTGTATGAGGCCTACCAGTACGGCAGTCTCATCATTATTGACTATACTCTTTTGTTCGATCATAGATAAAAACGCCATCCCCCGGTTGGGCAAGATGGCAGTAATACAAAATTACGGTATTTACCCCTAAATCTGCTTCCAGGGAAGTTGCATATCAACCGGGCAACATGCTTTGACAGCAAATTTCCTCTCCAAATGGTTTGCTTTAACCTCTACTCCGATACTCGCCGGCATTGAGAACTGAAACATCCGAATTGACAATAAATAGATATATTTATGTATATTTGCATTATATAAAGTGCGCACGATTATGCGTAAAGGCGAAAGCTCTTTGACTTACACACCTCTATCAATACATTATCATTTAATGATCAGCATCGAAAAAACTATAACCTTTTAAGGAGGAGTTATTGGTATGGTAGCGGCAGAAACTGTAACAAACCGTAACAATTTGGGGGAAAATCGCATAGGAAGAATAAAAAGTCGGCGAAAACGGAACTTTTCAGAACCAAATCTCCGGGAGAGTGAGCCATAACAAAACTTTATATAACCATCCAGGGTGACTTCCGTCACATCACTGTCGTAATTCAGCCATTAAGCCTTAACTTTGTACGGTAAAGACAGGAAGTTTAATATGAAAAAATCTCATATAGTTTTATTGGTGTTGGTGGCTGCTGCGGTTACTATTATTGTCAGCATGTTTGGCGATTTCAGCACCTACGAAACATTTGCCTCTGCCGCCCAGGACCAGGGCAAGCAATACCATGTAATTGGTGAGCTGGCCAAAGGCAAGAGCATGGAGTACGATCCGTTGAAGGACCCCAACCATTTCAGCTTCTATGTACAGGACAAAAGTGGCCAGGTAAGCCAGGTAGTGTTTAAAGGCGCCAAGCCCACCGATATTGAAAAAAGCGAACAGATAGTAATGACTGGTTATATGCGGGGTGATGTGTTCCACTGCAATAAGATACAGATGAAGTGCCCTTCTAAATATGAAAACGACCAGGTGGCTGTTGCCAACCAGGGCTGATACATGAGCTATACAAAACATTTTCTGATTGGAAACTCTATATATAGGTGAACACCTGGGACCCGGGCAACTGGGTCATTTTTTTGCAATACTGTCCTTTGTAGCGGCGCTGTTCAGTGCTTTTAGCTATTTCAGGTCGGCTAACACTGAAAATACAGACCCGCAAGGCAGTGCATCCTGGCTCACACTGGGACGCAATGGGTTTGTGGTCCATTCAGCGGCCGTCATGGGAGTATTCTTTACCTTATACTACATCATTACCAACCACTTGTTTGAGTACCACTATGCATGGAAGCACTCCGACCTTAGCCTGTCGTCCAAGTACCTGCTATCCTGCTTCTGGGAAGGCCAAGAGGGCAGTTTCCTGCTATGGTCGTTCTGGCACAGCGTATTGGGTATGGTGGTGATGTTCACTGCTAAGAAGATGGAAAGCCGTGTAATGGCTGTCATAGCCCTGGTGCAGGTGGCGCTGGCTACTATGCTGCTGGGCTTCTATCTCGGGCCCGATATCAATATCGGTTCATCGCCGTTCATATTGCTTCGGGATAAAATGGTGGGTGCGCCCATCTTCTCGCAGCCCAACTATATGGAGTTTATCAAGGACGGCAACGGCCTCAATATACTCCTGCAAAACTACTGGATGGTGATACACCCGCCGGTGCTGTTCCTGGGTTTCTCCGCCACGCTTATACCATTCGCCTATACCATAGCTGCTATATGGAAGAATGATTATAAAGAATGGATAAAACCCACCTGGATATGGAGCCTGTTTGCCGGCGCTGTATTAGGTACGGGTATTATGATGGGTGGCGCATGGGCTTACGAATCGCTGACCTTCGGCGGCTACTGGGCATGGGATCCCGTGGAAAATGCCTCACTGGTGCCCTGGCTCACGCTGATAGCTGCACTACACACGCTTATAGTCTTTAAGGTAACAGGCAGGGCGTATATTATGACGGCCATCATGTTTATACTCACCTATGGCCTGATATGGTACTCTACCTTCCTTACACGCACAGGTGTGCTGGGCGATACATCTGTTCACTCATTTACAGGCGAGGGACAATCTTTGTATTGGCACCTGCTGATAGTGATCTTAGTATTGATAGGCATATCTAAAGCACTGCTGATAGCCAGGTGGAAAAGCTTGCCCCGTGTTAAGAGCGAAGAGCAGGTGAGCAGCCGCGAGTTCTGGATGTTCATAGGGTCGTTTGTACTATTGCTTAGTGCAGTGCAAATCATCATCAGTACATCTATACCCGTATGGGCGCCATTGGCCAAATGGATATCTGGTAAAGAAATAGCACCACCGGTAGACCCTGTGGCACACTACAACAGCATACAGGTATGGGTCGCTATAGTCATAGCCTTGCTGTCTGCCGCTGTGCTCTATCTAAAGTTCAAGACTTCTGATACCAGGCTTTTCTGGAAGCGTATCACCATAGTAGCGGCAATATCAACAGTCCTTACTTTGATAATAGGCTTCACGCAGAAGATAAGCATGGCACAATATGCCGTCTTGCTCTTTGCCTGCAGCTTCACTATTGTGGCTACTATCAATTACGCCATATCTATACAAAAAGGTAAGCTGATGAAGCTGGGGGCATCTGTATCCCATCTCGGTTTCGGTTTGTCTTTGATGGGTATACTCTTATCGTCTTACAACAAAGAGGTAATATCTTACAACACTACCGGAGTTATCATTCCCTACGGCGAGGATAAGATGGAGAACATCAGGGAGAGCATGCAGAACGTGATATTGTACAAGAATATCACTGTGCCTATGGGTGAGTATGACGTCACCTACCTGGGCGATTCTATATCTGCCAACGACCCGCGTACTTTCTACAAGGTATATTATGAAAGAAGGGACAGCGTTACAGGCAAGGTGGTGGAATCATTCACCCTATACCCTGATGCCTTTGTCAATCCCAAAGGACAGGAAGGTGGTATGAGTGCCAACCCTGATTCCAAGCACTACCTCACCAAAGATGTGTTCACGTATGTAACATCTGTTATTGACCCCTCTAAGCGGGAAGATACCAATACCTACAAAAAGCACGTGATGCAGATAGGCGATACTGTATTTGTCAACAGGGGGTATGTTATTTTCAGAGGGTTCAGTACCAGTGTTGACAATCCGCACTACACACCGGAGCCTGGCGACATAGCCGTAACGGCTCAACTAACATTGAAAAGCCTGGGTGGTGACAGTATGCGTGTGGCGCCTGTGTATTATATCAGGAACAACTTTGAAAACTACATAGAAGATACTGTTGCTGATAAACGTACCTATGTACGCCTGTCTAAGATATTGCCCGAGCAGAATGGTGCTGAACTGATGATTCGCCAACCCGACGAAGACTATGTAGTGATGAAGGCTATCCTGTTCCCGTATATCAATGTACTGTGGCTGGGTATCATCGTGATGGTCATCGGCTTCTTCCTCAGCATGGCGAATAGGATTACGAAGAAGGAGAAGAAGTAAAACCCTCCTTATGCAACGGACGGTATGCTATACCAACCGTCCGTTATGGAAGTAAGGAGAAAATATCTGTATAAGCAACCAGACTAAATATCACTGTTTTTAGCGGCAGGCTTTTTCATGATAGCATATATCTCTATCGCAAAGCCCAGCAATATCATCAGCGGGGCGATGGTAACACGCGCAGTGCTGTATATCTCATCGTAGTTGAACTTGGTAGGGTCTTCGTTTTTACCACCTGACATCAGCATAAAACCAATAACCACCAGTAATACACCGGCCAGCATCCATATATAGTTGCTCTTGTCAAACAGGAAATCCTGCTGAGAGGTTTGTTTTTGCGTAAGTGTAGTTGCACTCTTGTTTTTAGACATAATAGCAATATTACTTAAAGAATTTTAATAAAGATCATCCACGTGCATTTTCAGGTACTTCAGCACCGACCTATGTGTACTGACAACTGATATAAGTATTCCCAATACTATCATGCTGAGCATGAGCAGTGCTATGGATGAGGTATTGTGCAATATCTTGAGAGAGGGCAGCAGGTTTTCGGCATAAGCTATCACCACCCACAGGCCGGCCATAGCTATCACCCCGCTTATCAGTCCATTGAGTATAGCCCGCCTGTCGAAGGGACGGGTAATGAACCAGCGGGTGGCACCCACCATCTGCATGGTCTTTATCAGGAAACGGTTGCTGAACATGGCCAGCCTTACGGTATTATCAATAAGTATCACCACCACTACGAACAACAGCAGGGCTATTGACCCAAGTATGACACCTATCTTACGGAAGTTATCGTTCATATTATCCACTATCACATTCGGATGAGATACGTCCCGCACGATATTGCTCTGCATAATGAACTGCTTGATATCTTCCAGGCTCTGCGGATTGACATATGCGGCCTTAAGGTTGAGCAGTATAGATGGATAAAGGGGGTTATAATCCAGCAGCTCTGTAAAGTCTTCGCCACCGGCTTCAAAAAACTTCTGAGCAGCCTCTTCCTTTGTGATTACCTGCGTCTTTTTCACAAAAGGTTGCTGCTCCAGCACGGCGTTCAGCTTCAGCATCATCTCGTCGCGGGTATTGTCATGCAGTATTACCTCTACCTGCACTTCCTCTTTGAACACCCTTGTAAGCGTACGGCCATTCAACACCAGCCAGCCTAGCGTGCCCAGCAGGAATAATACAAGTGAGATGCCGATAATGGCATATATATATGAAGGTTTTGCTTTCTTGCTGCTTGCCATGATTCTGAATTGCCAAAAGTATAAAATTAACAACAGAAATGGAGTAGCCCTTTGCCGCCCGGTTTATTTTAACAATTTCTGCTACCGGGCAGTTCAGTCATGCAGCAATTCCCGCGATTGAGTATCTTAGCCCCATACTACAGATATATGCAGGACCTGAGACAATTTTTTACTGAACAACACTTTATAGAGACCGTGCCTGAAGGCACTTATGAGCCTATGCAATGGGGTGCGAATATCAGCTATGCCATAGGTGATGATTTTGACTGGGAGGAAGCCGACATCGTAATATTAGGCTGTGGTGGCTACGACAGCGATGCTGACAACAGTGGCCCCGATGCCATACGTGCAGAACTGTACAGGATGTATGGCTGGCACAGCAATATAAAAATTGCCGATGCAGGAAACATACTGAAAGGTGCCAAAACAAGAGATACGCTGGCAGCATTAAGAACCGTATTGGCAGAGCTGCACCAGGCGGGTAAGACCGTATTACTGTTGGGTGGCCCACACGACCTGACCATGCAGCAGTATGAGGCTTTCAAAAAATCAGAACAACTGATACACGCTACGGTGACGGATATGCTGATAGACATGGATGATACCGAAGAGGTGACGTCCCGCAGTTTCCTGATGGATATGCTGACAGGGCAGCCTAACTTCATACGCCATTACAACCATATCGGTTTCCAGAGCTATTACGTACATCCCAAAATACTGGAAACGCTGGACAGGCTGAGGTTTGACTTCTATCGCCTGGGTGTAGTGCGCGAACATATAGAAGATATGGAGCCCGTATTGCGTAGCAGCCATATGTATAGTTTTGACATCAACGCCATCAGGCATGGTGATGCACCGGCTAATATCAACGGCTCGCCCAACGGGTTTACAGGCGACGAGGCCTGTCAACTGATGCGATATGCGGGCATGGCGCCGCACTTGTCCTCGGTGGGTATTTATGGGTACAGTCCCGCTGACGATATGCACAATATGACGGCCAGGCAGATAGCCCAGATGATATGGTATTTTATAGACGGCTGCTACATACGCAAGAACGAAGCCGTGCTGACAGACAGAGAAGAGTACTTCAGCTTCAGCGTGAGCTTTACGGAGAACGACACCATCTTCCTGAAGAGCAAGCGTACCAACAGGTGGTGGATGCAGATGCCCGACGGCTCGTTTATCCCCTGTTCGTACAAAGATTACCAGCTGGCCAGCACAGGCGATATACCGGAACGCTGGCTGCGCGAGCAGGAGCGGCTGGTATAGTAAATACCAGGATGATTCTCGTAAAGATGTTGCAGAGTACATCTGCAACATCTTTCTTCTTACTTGCCATACAACAAAAAAAGGCCGCCCATTACAGGCGACCCCATTATTACTCAAAACGTTGATTATCTCTAGAAGTTATGGCTCACACCCAGGCTGATCGTTCTGCCGGGGTTGATGCTGTCAAATATCTGGTCTTGTGCGTTGTACGACTTGTAGAAATTCTCCACCCTGTCGCCCAAGAGGTTAGACACTTTAAAGTCTACAGAAGTCCTGCCGTCTTTGCCGAACGACTTATTAAAGCTGAAGTTCAGGCTGTGAAAAGGCTGGCTATACACATCGGGGTACAAACCAACACCTACTATATAGAGGGTGGGGCCCTTAACGTTGTAAAACAAACCCGCATTCAATCCGTTCTTCTGGTTCATATAACTTAAGCCGGCGTTAATAACATACGGCGACTGGCCTGCCATATCCCTTTTGTCAGTAATTGTCTGGCCATCCCTTTCGTATTCTTTCCGGGCATTGTACTCTATCTGCGTCATCTGTATCTGGGATTTCACCAATGTTACGTTACCCGAGAACAGGAAGTTGGAAAAGAATGGGGATATAAAGGTCAACTCTTTCCTCACTTCAAACTCCGCACCATAAACCACGCCATCACCCACGTTACGGGCCTGGAACTCTGTACTGGTTTGCTGCGTAGGTATACGTACCAGTTCAATAGCATTGTCAAATGTTTTGTAGAAAGCGCTGACAGAAATTAACTCGCTACGCTCCATGAACATTTCCCAACGCAGATCGAAGTTGTTGATCCTTGTTGGTGTCAACTTGCCATTCCAGTCAGGGTAGGTAAACAAGCTACCGTTGAATATCCTGTTTGTAATGGGATCAAGTATCTGTGCGAAAGACAGTTCTTTGAAAGAGGGCCTTGCTATAGTTCTACCATAGGTGAACCTGATGTTCTGCTTGTCTGTGAGCGCATATATCAGATTTGCCGAAGGGAAAAAATCAAGTGCAGACAGCACCTCATCATTTTGCAGATAAGAACCATTCACCGTATCACCACTGGCGTACTTCTGATCGGCACCGGTATAACGCTGCACATAGTTCTCAGCCCTTACACCTAATACTGTTTTCAGCTTAGGCAACAAAGACATCTCGTTAGACACATAAAAGGCCGTGTTGTTAACATTAGATGTATACGCGTTGGGGTTGAGCGCCAGGTTGCCCGACTGATAGTATATACTGTTAGGCCTGTTAGGATATATATTCTCCGGGTCAAGCACTTTATTGGGGTCTGCGTGAGACCATGATTGGGTGCTCAGGAACTGTACGTCGAAGAACAATATCTCATAGTCCCTCTTCTTGTATAAGTGGCTACCACCGAATTTCAATACTGCCTCCCTGTCCATTATTTTATAATTCCTTGCTACATCTATCTTGGCCGAAGCATTCACCTCGTCCAGGTAACGCCATATACGACTTGGGTTACCACCTGCACCCGCCAAAAATGTCGGATTGTCAGGGTTTGTGGTAGTGAAGGCCGTCCTCCTGATGTCCGGGTCGTTAGAAGTAGACCATGTAGGAGAAAGTTTCCAATCGATATGCCATTTATCACCACCCAGTGTATGGTCCCCCGCCAGCAGAAAGTTCGTAAGTGAACGCTGGTTGTATTCCAGGTTGTGAGAAACAGCCTTGTAGCCTGACTGGCCAACCGCCGCTCCGTCATTATCTATATTAAATATACCGGCCCTCTTAGTACCGCTTTGCAGCCTGGTACCGGTCAGCCTGAATTTAGATTTTTGTGTTTTGAAGGCAATGCCGGCCAATCCACCGAGAAGCGTTGCGTCTTCCGATACCTCACCTTTCTGAATGGTGGCGTAGCGAAGTTCATTCATTGAAGATTCTGAAAACCTCTGGTACTCACCATAAGTTACATCATCGTAGTACTTGTATGACTTCTTGTAAGAAAGTGAGAATATATAGCCGAGGCTGTTTTTCTTAGCACCTTTCAGTTGGTATTGATTGCCAAGGGAAATGCCTGCACCAAAATCAATGGGACTAGTAGCCCTTTGGGCGCCCAACTGCGGATTAAAGCTCTCTACAAACTGGTTTACCTCTTCTTTCGAGGCTCCGTTTACAGGAGAGGGAATGTTCACAGGATCAGTACCCTCGGGTAAGGCCCTTGTACCATCATCAAATCCCAGGAAGTCGGTTTTCCCGCCTTTGTAAGTGAGGTTATTTGAGTTCAGATGCATTTGCGGGTTATACCCGGCATCCAGCGACACCTTAAATATTTTTTGTTCAGGGAATGCCTTGGTTTCAATATTTACCAGGCCGCCTGTAAAGTCGGCCGGCAGTTCTGCTGAGAAGTTCTTATGTGCGATAATGTTATCGATCAGGTTGGTAGGGAAGATATCCATTTGCAGACTGTTCTTATCAGGATCCAGCCCCGGTATCATGATACCGTTCATGGTAGTGCGCGTATACCTGTCGCCCAGGCCCCTTACATAAATGTATTTTCCGTCTTCGATGCTTACGCCGGTCACCCTCTTAGAGGCCTCAATAGCCGTACCGTCGCCCACCAGCTTCATCTGGTCTGAAGATATCCCGTCCATGATAGAAGTAGACCTTCTCTTCATGGCTATCAGTGCGCTTTCATTGGTCCTTATGGCTTCCGCCTTTATCACCACTTCTTCCAGTTCGTTACCCGACGGCTTGAGCTGGATGTTTTTCAGTACACTTACTTCGTCATCTTTCACGGCAATACCCTCGATGTTAACAGGTTGGCAGCCTATGCATTTTACCTCTATATCGTGTACACCCGATTCAACACTCAGGGTGAATTCACCATCCAGGTCGGTAATCGTACCAATGGTGGTGCCCTTTACCTGGACTATAGCAGACATGAGTGGCATGCCTTCCTGGTCTATCACTGAGCCTCGAATTGTTCCTTTTGCCAGAGCTGCTATACTAACAAGGCAACTAAAGACGAATAATAAAGAAGATTTCATTGAGTAATAATTTGAGTAATAACTGTTTTGAGTAATAATTTTTTGAGTAACTTTTTATTATGAGAATTTGGAAAGGGTTTATGCCCCTTTCCAAATCCGTTTTAGCTTTTCAGCTTGTATTCTATGCGTTTATTCATTCAATTAAAGTCCTGCAAGCACGTTAGCTTTAGAAGCCCATGTCCATCCGAAAGCACCAGTGTTAGCCTTACCTGAAGCTGAAGCAGCTACAGTGATACCGGCAGGAGCAGGACCATCTTTAATATAATCGTCAGCACTTCCTGAACCGTTGATTACGATGTTGGTGTATTTAGTACCAGGGTTGTCTATAGTCCTGTTGATTTGCTGACCGGAAACAACATTTTTGAAGAAAATATTCTCCAGGTTAACCATTGTGTTCTTGTCAGTGTTAATCAGATCACCACCTGTTTTCCTGCCATCATAGTCATTTACAACAGAACCATTTTTGATAGTGTAAGTCCTTGTCATAGTACCTTCAGCACCGTCCAGTTCGAATACGTGGTCGCCGGGAGTTATTACCACAAAGTTATCCAGTGTACCGCCCCAAGACTGGTCAGCATCTATAGCGTCATCACCTGCATTCCAAACAAGCGCGTTCTTTACGCTTACAGTACCACCGAACCATTCGATACCATCGTCCTGGTTACCTACTACTTCTACGTTTTCGATAACAGTACCTGAACCAACACCAGCCAGTGTCAGACCATTGATCTCGTTTCCTGAACCGATGTTTGCACCACCGTGACGTATAGAGATGTATTTGATAACACCTGAGTTGTCAGCATCATCGCTACCACCATACAGACCGTTCTGATCAGATGTCGGTATACCTTCTATCTGAATTTCGGCAGCAGAAGCAGAGATACTTGCTTTACCGCAGATCAAAACACCACCCCACAGACCGTTTGCGTCAGGAGCCAGGTTAGGGCTGGCAAATTTGCCGGCAGCTACATCTTCTTTTGTAATTTCATCACCTACAGTAGTGAAGATGATAGGCTTGTCAGCAGTACCTTCAGCCATCAGTTTTGCACCCCTGGCTATCAGCAGAGCGGTAGCGTTTGCACCGGTACCAACCTGGCCTTTAATAACAGTTCCGGGTTCAATCGTCAGCGTTGCACCAGCCAATACTGTGATACGGCCAGCCAGGATGTAAGTCTTACTGCTTGACCATGTTTCATTAGCAGCAATGTTTTGTGAAATTGTCACAACATCGCTACCACCACCATTACCAGGAGGTTGGGGAGTAGGATTCTCCTTTTTATCACAAGAAAAAAGACCGACTGTAAGTGCCAGTGCCAAAGAAGATTTCAAAATGTAATTCATTCTCATAAAGTTTTATTTTTTGCAAAAGAACACACGGCGTATTACGCGAATGTTACTGCATGTTTAATTTTAAATGAAGAATAGCTCTTCGTGTTTTTTATACTTTTTGTTATCATTTTATACCTGGGAATAAATCCTGTTTCCGGGCTTTTCACAGACACAGGACTTTCCAAATGCAAAGTTGGCAAGCAAATATTACTGCCATGTTACGCTAATGTTACGCCTGTGTAACCTTAATATTACCGCAATGTTAACGGCCTGCTTAGTGTCTGAAAATCATAACTTTGCGATATGAACGCCCGTAATATTTTCCAGAGGCATATAGCACAGACATCCCCTGCCCCGCTCGGGCTACACATCACCCGCGCGGAAGGGAATTACCTTTATGATGCCAATGACAAAGCCTATCTCGACCTGATAGGCGGTATCAGCGTGTGCAACATAGGGCATAAGCATCCGGACGTAGTTGCTGCAATTAATAAACAAGCAAATGATTACCTGCATGTGATGGTTTATGGAGAGCTGGTGCAAAGCCCTCAAACTGAATATGCTGCCCTGCTCAACCAATACCTGCCTGACGAGCTGGACTGTGTTTACTTTACCAACTCGGGCGCAGAAGCAACAGAAGGGGCTTTGAAACTGGCAAGGAGGGTAACGGGACGGACAGATATTATTTCCTGCAATAACAGCTATCACGGCTCTACATTGGGGGCACTAAGCGTGATGGGCGATGAATACTGGCGCAATGCCTACCGTCCGCTGATGCCCGGGGTATGGCATTATAATTACAACAACTACCAACTGGTAGATGCAATAAACGGACATACAGCTTGTGTAATAATAGAAACCATACAGGCTGAAGCAGGAGTAATAGAGCCGGAAACAGGATGGCTCCGGGCACTGCGGAATAAATGCAGTGAAACCGGGACGATGCTCATCTTCGACGAGATACAATGTGGTTTTGGCCGTACGGGCAAATTATGGAGATTTGAGCATTATGGTGTGGTTCCTGATATACTATTACTAGGTAAAGCGCTGGGAGGCGGAATGCCATTAGGGGCCTTCATATCTTCCTACAACAATATGCAAGCTTTGACCGATAATCCCGTTTTGGGGCATATAACCACATTTGGCGGCCATCCTGTATGCTGCGCGGCGGGCATGGCAGCCATGCAGGTATTGCTTAAAAACAACCTGGCGGACAAAGTAGCTGAAAAAGAAGCACTGTTCAGGAAACACCTGCTGCATCCTGCAATAAAAGCCGTACGCAGCAAAGGGCTGCTGATAGCATTAGAGCTGGAGAGTGCGGAAAAAACTTTGCAGGTGGTACAGAACTGTATTGAGAAAGGTTTATTTACAGATTGGTTCCTGTTTGCGCCCAACTGTTTACGCATAGCGCCACCACTTACCATCAGCCATGAAGAAATTGAGCTGGCTTGTAATATTATATTATCATCCTTATAAAAAAGCCGGGCTTTGCCCGGCTCAATATAATCAGTTCCTATTTGCGCCCATTATGGAATCTTGGCTAACCTTTTTGCACCATTCACGTTAATTGTCGCATCATTTTCACAATCCCCTTCTCCATAATCCAATACACGCTGTGTGGCATTCTCCGGAAAAATATTTGTTACGCCTTCGTTTATCCAGTTACAATCAAGGGCATCTACCAGTGGTTTGGCGATTTCCAGATAATACTTGTCGCCATTAGGCCTGATGAAGTTGCCGAAGCCAGTAATGCGATATGCGTCGTCAGCCGTTTGCGGTGTCGAAGCTCCCCTGAACCACTCACGGGTACGTTCGCTGGCGCCGGTTACCCTTCCACTGTTGTCCGGCAGATATATAGTATCAACGCTTACTATTGCAAAATGATGATTTCCGGTTGATTTTGTGCCGGCATACCACATCTGCCTGCTACCGTTAACCCTATATTTATCCACTGTATAACTGCTAAAAACGGTCTTGCGGTAATAACCTGCCTCAGTCAATTTTACTTTGTGTGCATAGTAGACGTGTAATTGTCCAGTCCGCACCCTGCCATCGAAACCCAGGCAGCCCGCGCCGCCGAAGTCTATTGTCATCAGGTGCAGGTCAGGATTATCCGTAGTATCCTTTTTGATGGTCACACACCCTCCTAATGGGTTCTCGCCTCCTTTCAACGAGCCCTCACCTAACACAAAGGCCCTTTCTACGACCCTGTCGGCATTAGTGTATATCTGTTCCAACGCCAGCTGCTCTTCAGCATAACCGGTCTGGCCTTCATTTACAATAGGTTCGTTATTCTTATCGCGCTTGCACGATGACATGAGAACTGCAAAACCGGATGTAGCCAACGCTACGATAGCCAAATTCCTTAAAAACATATATCAGTGTGTTTTCTCTTCGCTATTAAGTGTTGGCATAAATATAAGACAAAACGCCTCATATTTTATAGCCTAATAACAAATGATTACCAAACCGCTAAAAAATAATAGTTAGATTTGCACACAAATTTTTATCAATCATATGAAAATTGCCATAATAGGTACAGGATATGTTGGCCTTGTAACGGGTACATGTTTTGCAGAAACGGGTAATAATGTGACCTGCGTAGACATAAATGAGAAAAAAGTAGAGATGCTGAAGAGGGGAGAAACCCCCATCTATGAACCAGGCCTGGATGTACTGCTGGAAAGAAATATCAAAGAAAACCGCATCAACTTCACCACATCGCTGGAGGAAGGTATAAAAGAAGCCAAAGTAATATTCCTGGCGCTGCCTACCCCTCCTGGCAAGGACGGCGAGGCCGACCTGCAATATGTACTGGACGTAGCAAGCAAGTTGAGCAACATCATAGACTCTTACAAAGTAATAGTAAATAAAAGCACAGTACCGGTAGGTACTGCTGAAAAAGTGGCTGCGGTGTTGGCTGCCAACCTCAACAGCGATCTGTACGATGTGGTATCTAACCCTGAGTTCCTGCGTGAGGGTGTTGCAGTAGATGACTTCCTGAAGCCGGACAGGGTGGTAATAGGTACATCGTCGGAGAAGGCACAGAAGATAATGGAAGAGCTGTATCAGCCCTTCGTACGCCAGGGCAATCCTATTTATTTTATGGACGAGCGCTCTTCTGAAATGACCAAATACGCCGCCAACTCTTACCTGGCTATGCGTATCTCTTTCATGAACGAAATGGCCAACTTGTGCGAACGCGCAGGTGCAAACGTGGATATGGTACGTGTGGGTATGGGTAGCGACAGCCGCATAGGCAAGCGTTTCTTGTTCTCCGGTGTAGGTTATGGCGGAAGCTGTTTTCCTAAAGATGTGCAGGCACTGGCACGCACAGCTCGCCAACTAGGTTACGATTTCAAGCTGGTAGAGACGACCATGGAAGTGAATGAACTGCAAAAAACAAGGCTGGGCAAGAAAATCAAAAATGCATTTGGCGAAGACCTTTCAGGCCGCAAATTTGCTATCTGGGGACTGGCATTCAAGCCGGAAACCGATGATATACGTGAAGCACCTGCATTGGAGCTGATAGACGAATTGTTGGCAGCCGGTGCTTCTGTACACGTGTACGACCCCGAGGCAATAAACAATGTAAAAGAAATAATGGGTGATAAAATAACCTATGGCACCAATGAGTACGAAACATTGCAAGACGCAGATGCCTTGGCTATAGTTACCGAGTGGAATGAATTCCGTAATCCGGATTTCGACAAGATCCGTGGTGCATTGAAACAGCCATTCATATTTGACGGACGTAATGTGTTTACTCTTGAGAAAATGGCGGAACTGGGCTTCTACTACGAAAGCATTGGGCGCAGTACTATCCACGAAAATTTGAAGGAAAAAGTTAATGTTCTGTCGTAAATTTCGAACGTCAACTGATAAACAATAATCATGGCTGATAAAAAAAGAGTACTCATAACGGGTGCCGCGGGTTTCCTGGGTTCGCATTTGTGCGACCGTTTCATCAAGGAGGGATTTCATGTAATAGGCATGGACAACCTGCTGACAGGTAACATCAAGAATATTGAACACCTGTTTCCTCTGAAGGAATTTGAATTTTACCATCACGATATCACCAGGTACATACACGTACCGGGTGAGATAGATTATATCCTGCACTTCGCATCGCCGGCAAGCCCCATAGATTACCTGAAGATGCCGATACAGACCCTGAAGGTAGGCGCATTGGGTACGCACAACGTACTTGGTGTGGCACTGGCTAAAAAGGCGCGTATGCTGGTAGCTTCTACGTCGGAAGTGTATGGCGACCCGATGGTGCACCCGCAGGTGGAAGAGTATTGGGGTAATGTGAACCCCATCGGTCCCCGCGGTGTATACGATGAAGCAAAACGTTTCCTGGAGAGCATCACGATGGCGTACCATAATTTCCATGGTGTAGAGACCAGGATGATACGCATATTCAACACATATGGCCCGCGTATGAGGCTGGATGATGGCCGTGCGCTGCCTACGTTTATGAGCCAGGCGCTGCGTGGGGAAAATGTAACCGTATTTGGCGATGGTTCTCAAACCCGCTCATTCTGCTATGTAGACGACCTGGTAGAAGGTATTTACCGTCTGTTGATGTCGGATTATCACTTGCCGGTTAACATCGGCAACCCCGCCGAGATAACACTGAAGGAGTTTGCTGAAGAGGTGGTGGAACTGGTGGGTAATAAAGACGTAAAGATCGTTTACGAACCGCTGCCCAAAGACGATCCTAAGCAACGCCGTCCTGACATAACCAAGGCCAAAGAAATTTTGGGCTGGGAACCTAAAGTGGACCGTAGCGAGGGATTGAAACGCACACTGGAATATTTCAAGCAGCATATTTAAGCTGAAGGTTTTATGCAAAAGCCGCTTCGACTGAAGCGGCTTTTGTCGTTACTGCATTATGCTGCATTTAACACCTCTGCCAGCTAAAAGACGGATCACTTCGTGAGGCGCTACTGATTCATGATCTATCCTTAATACCTTATCGCAATCCTCCAGGTCAAAATTGATTCTACTCTCCGGTAGCAAATCCCGCAGCAGGCAAATAAGTTCATCAGCCTGTTGCGGATTACTAACATTTGTTTTAAACACTTCTACCATATCGGGATGTGTTTGTGTCATGATTTTGCTTTCAACAACTTGTGATGATAAATATAGGAGCCGAACAAAAAAGCTATGGGCAGCAACATGAACGACATCTGCGCGTTTAATCCATATACGCTTACCATGGTTACACAAGCACCTAACAGGTCGAAAAACAACCCGGCGTAGGCCCACTCTTTCAGCCTGGGGAAACCCGGAATTAGTACGGCAATGCATCCAAGCGTTTTAGCTACGCCCAGGAAACGGGTAACCGTGTCGTTATAGCCTAGGGCGGTCATAAATTCGTGTACCTGGTCCGTTACTATTATATCCGGAATAGCGGAGAACAGCATAAAAGCTACAAAAGGCACAGTAAATATCCAGTAGATTATTTTCAACTTTTTCATATTATCGTTTGAAAGGTCATGCTTTATGCTCCGTAGTCGTAACTGATCATCCACTGTACGCCATACTTATCTACCACCATACCAAAGTATGCACCCCAGAATGTTTTGTCCAGGGGCATATTCACCTTACCTCCTTCCAGCAGTCCGTTGTAAAACCTCTCCGTCTGCTCCTCGCTGTCTGTGCTAATGGATATGTTGAAACTATTCCCTCTTGTCGCCTCACCGAAACCAGACGGCATATCACATCCCATCAGCATACATTTATCGCCTATGGGTAAGGATATGTGCAGAATTTTATCGGCTTCCGCTTCGCCAGCCGGTGAGGGCACTTCAGCCGGAATATCTTTGTTGCGCATCACCATATTTACCTGGCTGCCAAATACCCTGCTGTAAAAATTGAATGCTTCTTCGCAATTGCCATTGAATGCAACATGTGCGTTTAATGTTGACATAGATTCTGATTTTAAAATGATTAATTATCGTTTCAGTTAATTGTTATCGTTTCATTATGCTTCGCCCGGGCCATTGGGGTCCATCCATATTGTCTCCCACATATGGCCGTCAATATCAGTAAAAGCGCGTCCGTACATCCAGCCATGGTCTTGTGCGGGCATAGGGCATGTCCCTCCCGCCTTTATAGCTTTGTTGATCAGCTCGTCCACTTGCTCCCTGCTGTCGGAGGAAAGGGCTATAATCACTTCTGTCCCTTTTTTTGCGTCGGCTACAGGTTTGTTGGTAAACGTTTTGAAGTATTCTTCGGTAATGAGCATGGCGAATATATGCTCATCTATTACCATGCAGGCTGCTTTCTCATCGGTAAACTGCTCATTGAATGTATATCCCAGTTGTGTAAAGAAGGTCTTAGTTTTGTCAAGCTCTTTTACCGGCAGGTTCACAAATATTTGCTTTGCCATCATTTATTAATTTTATCGGTTATTAAAATTTTGTTCACTACAAACGTACAATCAAGGCTGGCAGGAGTTGGTGTGTGTTTACGCCAAATACAGGTCTGTTTGCGACAATGTATCAATCCTTCAGCCTGACCATACATTTTACCTCATAGTCACTAATGTATTCTTCAATGCATGCGCCGGTGCGATCAATTAACGGGTCGACCAACAAAGCTTGAAAAGTTTCACCTACCTGTGCTACGTTCTCTCTCCAATTCACTACTCTTCCTATGTACCTACCCTTCCTGATCACATACTCCTCGCAGCCGTATTCCTCCGCCTCACCAGGTTGCAGGGCTTCCACGCCGGCCTTGTAGATTATTGAACCATTTGGACTGCCGTAAGAAATACCGTAGGTGGTTCTTTTTTCGGTATTAGGTACCAGATCATGAATTTTACTGAAGGCTTCCTGTATCCCTGCGGGGAAAGAAGAAGCGGCGATGCACAGCACCTTGATGTCTTTGTCTACCAGATAATTTTCCATGTCTTTATTTTTAACACAAAACAATTATAATCTTGCCACAGTTGCAGGGTGTTATTACGGCGATACCAGGGGCTATTTCCGACAAGGCATTTCCTTATATTTGCTTCACAAACACCATCGTTATATGAAACACGTATCAATTATCATCCCAAGAAAAGCCATACTGGCCAGCCTTGAGGGCACCAGGATGTTGTTCACACAAGTAAATAATATAATGGCCATGCGAGGCGCGCCGCCTGTGTTTGAAGTACAACTGGTAGGCCTGGAAAAAGAAACGCCCGTAAGTGGAGGCAAGTTCACCGTGAATGCAGATGCGTTAATAAATGACATACATAAAACCGACCTGGTTATTATACCGGCGGTAGATGGTGACTTGCAGGAAGCTATAGAAAATAATAAAGACTTCGTACCCTGGATAACACAGCAATATGGCAATGGCGCAGAAGTAGCCAGCCTTTGTGTAGGGGCCTTTATATTAGCCACAACAGGGCTGGTAGATGGTAAAAAATGTGCGACACACTGGGTGGCTGAAAACCAATTCAGGCAACTATTTCCCGATGTGAACCTGGTAACGGAAAAAATTATTACGGAAGAAAACGGCATATATTCCAGCGGCGGGGCATTCTCCTACCTCAACCTGATACTGCACCTGATAGAGAAATATACAGGAAGAGAAATGTCTATGCTGCTGACCAAAATATTTGCCATAGAGATAGAACGTGACAGCCAATCAAGATTTGTGATGTTCAACGGGCAGAAAGACCACGACGATGAAGACATAAAGGCCGCACAAGAGTTCATTGAAAAGAATTACACAGAGAAACTTACCGTCGATCAGTTAGCGAGCACATTTGCGCTAGGCCGTCGCAGCCTGGAGCGGAGGTTTAAGAAAGCAACCGCCAATACTGTGATAGAATATATACAACGCGTGAAAATAGAAGCAGCGAAAAAGGACCTGGAAACCAGCCGTAAGACAATCAATGAGATCATGTACGACGTAGGATATAACGATACCAAAGCATTCCGAACTACATTCAAAAAAGTAACAGGGCTATCGCCGCTGGAATATAAAAACAAATACAACAGGGTAATGGTAGCTGTATAAACAGCTACCATCCCGTTATTCAGATTTGTTCTTCAACATCATCAGCAAGGTGTAAGCGTTGGTGGTAACTACCTTTTTGTTCGTATTGTCATCATTTGTCCAACTAATGGCAACATAACCATTGTCTGTGCTGCTGCTCGTCACTTCAGTCATCTCATAGGTCCTGTCTGCTTTCACCACAAAAATGTACTCTTTATCCCCATAGCGAACCACTGCATCTCCGGGCACAACCAGGGCATCCTTTTCATCTACTCTGACTTCAGCATTCATATACATACCGGGCACCAGCGCTTTATCATAAGTATCAAAATGGCAATGCACGGGTATAGTTCTGTCCGCTGCTACATCTTTGCCTATCAGCACTATTTTGCCTGTATGCTTTTTGTCCGGCTCGTTATTAGTATATGCCGTCAGTTTCTGCCCGATAAAAAGCCTGCTGATATCCTTCTCAAAAACCGTCAGCAACAGGTGTACATCTGTGGGATCTACCAATTCAAACATTACATCAGCGGGTGTCACGTACTTGCCAACATTTACATTTACAGAAGACACAAAGCCACTAACAGGGGCATAGATGTTTACAGTCCTGGAGATGTTTGTTTCGTCCAACTGGGTGGTATTTACACCAATTAACCTCAGCTTTTGCTCCAGCGCGCTTATCATTATCCTGTTACTGTTATAGTCTGCTTCTGCCTGTTGGTACACCTTGTCGCTGCTGGCTTTACTTTTGTTCAGCTCCTGCTGCCGGCGGTATTCGTTTTCCAGGTACAATTGCCTGGCTTTAGCAGAGAGGTAGTCCTGTTGCAACTGGATGTATTGTTGGTCTTCCATCACGGCAATCACCTCGCCCTTGCTGACATGTGCTCCCGGCAGTAGTTTTGTGGATTTCAAATATCCCCCCAATGGGAAACTGACTGAAATCATATTTTGCGGAGGCACTTCGATCTTGCCATTCACTTTCAATACAGCAGCTATATTACGCCGGGATATGCTCCCCGTTTCAATATCTGCATTTTTGTATTGCTCCTCTGTAAGTGTCACTACCGTTTCCGTTTCTGTGGTAGTATCTGCAGCGGGTGTTTCTTTTTTATCATCAGCACAGCTTGCAGCGGCCAATAATATCAATATCCATATAAACCTCATAATCAGCTTATTTATTTGCGAGATAATTTAATTCAGTTATTGTTTCATTCAGTGCTTTCAATGCATCGTAGTAACCTGTACTTATACTGACGGATTGGTTGATGAGCATGGTGTACTCCAGGTAGCCGATATCACCACTCATGAATTTTTCACGGGCGGCAGTAAGTATCTGTCCGGCATTCTTCAATCCTGTCCTTTCGTAGTAAGAGAGCGCGGCAGCATTCTTCCTGTACTGAACCAGCCACTGTTCGTAGCGGGCAATAAATGCCTGTTCCCCATCTTTGTACATCAGTTCGGTTGCCTTCCGGTTCAGCGATAAGGCTTTCAGCCTTGCCCCCTGCGAAAAGAAAGCGATAGGAACACTGACACCTATCAAACCTGAACCGAACCGGTTGGACTGTGTATAGTACTGTTCTACGTTGCCCACTTTCTGCCAACCGCTATAGCTTTGGTTAAAATATCCTCCTGTAATCTCAGGGAGCAGTTTCGTCTTCTCCAACTGGAGTTGGGTGGCTGCAATTTTTTGCTGTTGTTGCAGATACAGAATATCCGGATGTGTCGACGAGGCGGCAGCGGTCAATGGAGGTGGCGGCAGCTTTAACACCTCACTGGTGGGTTGATATATAATATCCGTTTGCAACAGGTAGGCAAGCCTTGTTTGCAACACCTCTATATCAGCCTGCAACTGTTGCAACTGCAGGGATATCTGCCCTCGTTGATTTTCAGCGGTCGCTTTTTCCAGTATATCAGACGCTCCCAGGTTGTACCTCAGTTCTGCTTTTTTGTAAAATTCATTGTAGACGCTATCGGCATACTCCAGCAGCTTCGCCTTTTGTACCAGTATATTTATTTCGCTGTACAATAAAGTCACCTGCCTTACCAGGTCTTTCTTTCTACCCTGCAATTGAATTTCCGAAGCCCGCCACTCGTCGCGCATCAGCTCGTGCTGTTTTGCATATACCAGTGGGAAGGATATGGTTTGCGTAACGCTATACCGGGTGTCGCTATACGCACTGTTAATATTACCCCACTCTGCCGCAACAGATGTTTTGCCAATATCCCACGCACTGCCTGTCATTTTCCTGTAATACTCGGTCGTAAACTTCTGGCTTTTTATCTGCAGGTTGTTGTGTAAGGCGGAATCAATGGCGGCCTCTAACGTGATAACCTGCTGAGCGTAGGAGAGAGCCGGTGCTGACAACAGTAATATAAGTATAGTTGTACGCGGTTTCACCCTCCACCTTATTTTTTCGAACAGCACAAACAAAACCGGCAACAGGAATAAAGTGAGGAAAGTAGCGGTTATCA
>DATCSV010000279.1:0-4905 GCA_036568285.1 Flavipsychrobacter sp.
AGGGCAGCACGTTCTCTGCCTACTTCCCCGTTGTGCAGGAAAACACCTAAACGTACTATATCACCACACACAGACTTTTGATCACCGCAACCAGCCTCACGGTATCGTATATTTTCGCTTCGCTCGCACCAACTTCCCGTACAGAATGTTCGTGAGACGTAACACATTGCTCGCAACCATTTAATGCGGAAACCGCCAGGCTCATCAGCTCAAATAACTCCTTGCCCATGGCCGGCGCCATCATGATGCTCATGCGTATACCTGCAGGTGTATTATTATAATATTCGTTCCCCTTCATATAATGGCGAAAGCGATAAAACACATTATTAAGGCTGAGCAGCGAAGCACAGGCATGTGTTTCTGATATTTCTTCCGCAGTAGCACCTTCTTTCCCCGCCATTTTTTCAAAGGCAGTTATCAGGGTTGCATTTTTCTCATTTACGACTGCAACCAATGCCAACAGGGCAGCTTCTTTTGAACTTAGGTTTTTGCTTTTCAGCACGCCGGTAACGTTCAGCTTCAGATCGCGGAGATATTTACTATCTGTTGCAGCCAATTGCTCCAGGCTTGGTGAAGTAAATATATCGTCTATACCCAACGCCTCCAGCAAGCTGATGGCAGTAGCATTTAATCTTTCTTTAGATTCCATATCCCGTTATTTATATAAACATCCGCCCTGTTGAGGCGGATGTTTAACGAATTATATTTTACAGATTATGCAGTTTGCAGCTGCTGTGTCAATGTTTCCTCTCCTTTTTTCCAGTTGCAGGGGCACAATTCATCTGTCTGCAGTGCATCCAGTACCCTGATCACTTCTTCTACGTTGCGACCCACACCCAAATCGTTTATATTCACCCAGCGTACGATACCTTGAGGATCGATGATATAAGTAGCCCTATATGCTATTTTTTCATTAGACTCCAATATGCCCAACTCTTCAGCCAGACTTTTTGACGTATCCGCTATCATCGGAAATTGCAGGTCACGCAGGTCTTCATGATCTTTGCGCCACGCCAGGTGTACAAATTCACTATCCGTTGAAGCGCCGAGTAAAACTGTATCCCTATCTTCAAAATCCTGGTAGTGATTATTAAACTCAGCAATCTCCGTAGGGCATACAAATGTGAAATCTTTTGGCCACCAGAACATTACCGCCCACTTTCCCGAAATATCATCACTGCTGATGTTTTTGAATTCTTTTCCCTTCTCCAGCGATACCACCGCCTTTTTATTAAACATGGGAAACTCATTACCTACCATTACACAACTGTTGCTCATTTTTCTTTGTACTATTTTTTTGTTTTTAAATCTGCGCAAAGGTCGCACATACTGCACAATAGGACAAACAATTCAGCATTGTGTTTGTTTATCAAAAAATAGGATATTTCAATTAACGAAGAAGGGGGCTAACGCCCCCTTCTTTATGTGTATTTTTTTCTGAAGTAATATTAGCTATCGAATCAGCGTGACGTTACCTGTTCGGTTTATCCGTTTACCAGACAAGCAGAAGGCATCCACTTCCCATACATATACTCCAACAGCGGCTTTCTCTCCATTTATAGTACCATCCCACCCTTTAGTGAAATCGGTAGTAGTAAATACGAGTTTACCCCAACGGTCGTATATATTAAACTTGTCAAGCTTAGCTATTTGCCTGTTCATCAGGCCGAACTTTGATCTCGGTCCGCTGGTCTCAGGCATAAAGGCGTTAGGCAAGTTCAGATCATCGCATTGCACCAGCACCACAACGGTATCGGTTACACCGCATGTAGCCGATGAATCGATCACTGTCAAATAATAAGTAAAATCGTGCGGAGGCCTCACTTCAGGGTTAAAGGAATATACATCATCAATATACTGGTCGGGTGTCCATTTCCTCAGGTAATCTGGATTTTGAGATGTACGCGGTCCACCCAGCAGAGTTGTAGCGCCATCCGCAATCGTCCTGTCAGGACCAGCATCAGCTTTTAATTTTATCACCTTTACTTCTATTGCAGTATCCACTATACAGTTACCCAATGGGAAGGGCATGCGCAGTGCATACCTGGTTGTCACGTCGGGCCATACTTTTATTTCATTCTTGTCAGGCGAAGAAATATTATAATTAGGTGTCCAACTATAAGATATCGCATTGATGGATATTACCCTCAGGTTGGCTGTATCTCCCTGGCATATAAGCGTATCGTTTGACATTATGAGAGCGGGGGTACCTAATACCCTTATGAGTTTACACTGCACCTGCATATCCGGCTGCCCCTCGTTAATAGCATAGTACACGTTGAACAGTCCCGTATCAGTATACCTGTACTCCGGGGGCCTGTTTGTCAGAGAATATTGAATATTTGACTTATTGCATTGTTCGAAGGTCACCCTGGTAATTGAGTTATTAGCTTCATTGCTAACAAAAGAGAACACATTATCCCTGTCACGTATTACCCTTGAAATAGACGTAGGAGATAATATCTGTCCTGATGTGCCCAGGTTTGCAAAATCAGTAGTTGTGTACGGCCCTTCCACAGTCTGCATTTCCACGCGTATCAGCGCGTGCCCTGCCTTTGAGGTGATGAAGGCATATATCCTGCCACAATCTCTCAACAACATGATGCTGGAAGGTGCTTCAAGGTCAGTAATAAATGAGCCGCTGATGATAGTTGCGGGGACTTGAGTATTAGTAAGTGACCCCATATCCAAACGAGCAAGCGTACTACCGGATTCATTTGTGATAAAGAAATACCATTGGCCATTATCCAATATGGCACCTATGTCAGTTGGATTGGTCAACACGGGAGCCATCGGTATTACATTCGTCAGCGTTGGCGTAAGAGATATATTGGAATCCATGTTGAAACGTATCAGTTCGTTAGATCCGTAGTTCACTACGAAACCATACCATTTATCCCCTTCTTTAGCTACAAACACACCACGGGGTATATCCAGCTTATTTTCCAGGTTGCCAAAAGTCACAATGTTAGGTGTATTAGCCAACGATGTTCCAAAGTCTATACGCCCCAGTTGAGAAGTTGACTGGCTGAAACCTGCGGTGATAAATATGTACCAGCGCTGATCTGCTTCATCGCGCACCAGGTGCATAGACGATACTTCCTGTGGAAATATCCCATCCATGTCGCCAAAGTCTGTCACCACAGGAGTGTTCGACAAACTCGTACCAAAATTCAACCTCTTGAAAGTATTGTTGCCGGGGTCAATGACGAAACCATAATAGTTACCATCATCATTTTTAGCCACTTCAATACCGGCAGGGCTGTTCAAGCCTAACCCATCTATTTTCAAACCTGTTGGCTTGTTGTATAAGTAACCTGAACAAAATCCCCAATAATGTGATTTCTTATCAGGGAAATTACTTACCAATTGTATTGCTTGCTTAACACAAACGGTATCAGGTGCTTTAAATAAATCCTCCTGGGCGTTAATGGAATTCATAAAAGAACCCATCAAAAAAACTACCAATAACAGGCTTTTTCTCATAATACTGAAAAGAGTTTCACTTTCTAATGGGCTAATATAACTATTTTGCCCAAAAATTTTATAGCAAAACCGTATATTTATTTCTTTCAAAATTAATTTCTCCTTTTTGTTGCTTTTATGAAAAAATCAAAACTACTCTTATTTCGTAAGACATTAATTATTATATTATTAGTTGGTTTCAATACCCATGTTAGCGCCCGCAAGGGTATGTGGCTGCCCCCCCTGCTGAAAAACCAGGAAGCTGACATCGTAGCCGCTGGCCTGGACATACCTGTGGACATGCTCTATAATGCTGATGGCACAGGGCTAAACAACGCGGTAGTACTGTTCGGTAGTGGCTGTACGGCGGAAGTAATATCCCCTAAAGGGCTGCTGCTTACCAACCATCATTGCGGCTACGGCACAGTTCAGGGCCTTAGCAGCAAGGAGAAAGACTACTTCGCCAACGGCTTCTGGGCCAAGAACAACAGCGAGGAGCTACCCTGCCCCGGCCTGTCTGTCACATTCATCCGCCGTATCGAAAATGTATCGGACAGAATACTAACCGGCCTGGAAGACACCCTTTCCGAAGCTATGCGGGACAGTATCATAGCAATACGAATCAAAAACCTGGCTAAGGGATATAAATATACCACCGGATACGACGCACTGATAAAATCCTATTATAACGGCAATGAGTATTGGGCATTACTGACGGAAAAGTATACAGATATACGCCTGGTAGGCTTTCCTCCTAATGGCATAGGCTCTTTCGGTGGTGATACCGACAACTGGATGTGGCCGCGTCATACGGGGGATTTCAGCATATTCAGGATATACGCCGGCGCCAACAACAAACCTGCTGCCTACCATAAGGACAATGTCCCCTACAAAACAGACCAGTTTCTGGCGATAAACACAGGCGGGTACAAAGAGGGAGACTTCACAATGGTGTACGGATTCCCCGGCTACACCCAACAATACATTTCATCGTACCAGCTCAACCAGATCTATACGATCATAGATCCTATACGGATAGAAGCACGTACTATACTGCTGAACACATGGGCAGAAAACATGGATGAATCCAGGGACGTATTCCTGAAATACACATCTAAGCATAAACGCATAGCAAATGGCTGGAAAAAATGGCAGGGTGAAGTGCGCGGGCTGCGCCTGAATAACGTGCCCGAAAAGAAAGCAAACTACGAATTCAATTTCCAGGGATGGGCTAATATGGATGAAACGCTACCCTACGCGGACAATCTGTTGTCGAGAATCGGCGCTATATCAATGGCTGCCAACGATGCCATTAAAGCAGAAGAATACATAAGAGAAGTTGTGCTGGCTGTAGAACTGATAAGGCAGGGGGGCGAACTGGACAAAATGCTGAAAGTATACAGAGCCGGGCTGACGGGTACCACCCTGGCCGATAGCTTG
>DATCSV010000280.1:0-2814 GCA_036568285.1 Flavipsychrobacter sp.
GAATGAATCTGGCGTAAAGATAATAGCAGGTTTCTATTAATTTATGTTTTTGGGTAATTTATTAACAACCAGATTACAAGCGGTTAACCAACAGATAACAAATGGACGAGCTTGTAAAAACTAATTAATGTCATCTTTTGCTATGGTTTATATCATGCTTTTTCGGGCGGGGAGGAGGTAGTTTTAACTTGTTAAAAAAAACAATGCGAGATGAAAAAGAAAAAGCCGGTTGCTGATATTATGACCACCGACGTACACACCGCCGATGTGGATAAGGATACCTTGTTTGATGTAAAAGACCTGATGCTGGCCAAGGGCCTGAGGCACGTACCCGTCGTGCATGGCAAGAAGCTGGTAGGGATTATCAGCAAAACGGATATTGACAGGCTGATATTCAGCAGGATGTTTGAAGAGGAGGAAGACGCCGACGAGGCAGTACTGGAAATGCTGAAGATAGAGCAGGTAATGACGCACAAGCCTAAAGCTGTAAGCGAAGACACTACGGTGAGAGAGGTGGCCGAAATATTGGCCAAGGAGGAGTTTCATGCGCTGCCGGTGGTAGATGGTGATAAGCTGGTGGGTATTGTTACTACAACTGATGTAATTAAATATATGCTGACACAATATTAGTGCCCCTTTTGTTGATGGTATGAGGGTTGCTGTGCGCAACCCTCTTTTTTATGTCTTTACCCACCGAAGGCGTCCTTTATCTTATCGAAGATACTGCGGTCTTCCCGCTGCTCGGCAGCATTTTCGCCGGGCTGAAAGTTGGGTGATTTCGCCAGCTTATCCATCGCTGCCTTTTCATCGGGGCTCAGGGTCTGTGGTGTCCATACGTTCACCTCTACCAGCTGGTCGCCCTTCTCGTACGACTGGAACGCAGGGAAGCCCTTGCCCTTCAGCCTGAATATCTTGCCACTCTGTGTGCCTGCCGGTATCTTTATTTTTGCCTTGCCGTCTATGGTAGGCACTTCTACCTGCGTGCCATTCACCACATCGGGGAAGGATAGGTACAGGTGGTAGATAACATCCAGCTCGTTGCGCCTCAGGTGCGGGTGCTTTTCTTCTTCTATCAGTATCAGCAGGTCGCCTTTGCGTCCGCCGCGCTCACCGGCATTGCCCGCGCCGCTCATGCTTAGTTGCATACCGTCGTACACGCCTGCGGGTATATCTATATTAATGGTGTCCTCGCCATACACACGGCCCTCACCTTTACATGTGGTACATTTAGCTTTTATCTGCGTGCCCTCGCCATTGCAGGTAGGGCAGGTAGTTACCGTTTGCATCTGCCCCAGGAAGGTGCTCTGCACCCTGCGCACCTGGCCACTTCCGCCGCAGGTGCCGCAGCTTTGTACCGATGCTGAATCTTTTGCCCCGCTGCCGGCACAGGTATTACAGGCTACGTATTTCTTTACCTTGATCTTTTTATTGGCTCCATGTGCTATTTCAGAATAGCTCAGCTTCAGCTTGACACGCAGGTTGGCGCCACGTGTACCCCTGCGTGGGCCGCCTTGCCGACCACCACCGCCACCAAAGAAGCTGCCGAACATATCGTCGCCGAATATGTCGCCGAAGTTTTGGAATATATCTTCCATGCGCATGCCACCGCCACCATAGCCGCCGCCGGATGCTCCGCCTACTCCAGCATGGCCAAAGCGGTCGTACCGGGCCTTTTTGTCAGCATCGCTCAATACATCATAAGCCTCTGCCGCTTCCTTGAATTTTTCTTCAGCAGATGCATCCCCCGGGTTGCGGTCGGGGTGGTATTGCATAGCAATTTTCCTGTAAGCTTTCTTTATCTCATCAGCACCGGCCCCCTTGGAGACCCCTAATACCTCGTAGTAATCGCGTTTTGACATAATATGGTTTTATCCCCTTTCTGTAGCCGGGGGATTGTAAAAATCTTTTAATGTTATTAAGCGCCTACCACCACTTTGGCATGGCGTATCAACTTATCGTTCAGGTAATAGCCCGGCTGCACTACGTCCAGTATTTTGCCCTTCATATCCTCGGTAGGGGCGGGGATTTCAGTTATCGCCTCGTGCAGGTCTGCGTCAAATTCCTTGCCTATGCAGTCCATAGGTTTCAGGCCCTTTTGCTGCAAAATGTGCTGCAATTTATTAAAAACGAGCGTAGCGCCTTCTTTCAGGCTGGCGGGGTCGTTGTCAACCTCCATCTGCTTCAGGGCTCGGTTGCTGTCGTCTACCACGTCCAGCAGGCTTTGTACCACGTCTTTTCCGGCGGTGGATATCAGCTCTATACGTTCTTTGGCGGTACGCTTGCGGAAGTTGTCGAACTCTGCCACCAGCCTCAGGTTTTTATCCTTCAGTTCGTCTATTTCGTCCTGCAATTTTTGCAGTTCATCCACTTCTTCTGTTATTTCTTCGGTTGCTTCAGCCTCGTTTATAGCTTCGGTCGCACCGGCCTGGTTTTCAGTGTTTTCAGCCTCCTGGTTGTTTATATCTTGTTCTGTAGCCTTATCGGTCATTTTATGCTTTTTTTTGAAAATCATCCGCAAAGGTAACTGCAAAAGCTTTGCCAGTGCCAAAAAGGGGACAAAATGTCGGGCTATGGGCGCTATAGCTCGACATTTTGACAACAAAGCAGTCGTGAGTCGTAAGTCATGAGTCGTGAGTGTATTAGTAGTAAGTGGTAAGTAATAAGTAGTAAGTCCAGCATTTTTTGCTGAAAATCGATTCGAAATGTTAACCCTATAAACATCGGGTTTAACTGTTGGGAATATCGTGTCTTTGCAATTGATTGATTTATAGTTCCTTATAAGCGGATTGTTAACTTTTGTTAACTCTGCGCGTG